>JBDNDI010000004.1:0-23464 GCA_046719195.1 Spirochaetales bacterium
ATTCTTTTTGGTCAGAGTATTCCTGTACAAGGAATCCGTAAAGTGATAGCTCAACGCATGATAGAATCTTTACAAACTCAGGCTCAATACACCCTGCATACCTATGCAGATGCTCGCAACTTGCTTCAGTTCCGTAAACGATTAAAAAATTCTCCCCCTTCCTTGGGTCTTCAGGAGGTAACCATCAACGATCTTATTCTCTATGCGGTAGCTAAAACCCTACCTAAATTCCCCTCCCTAAATGCTAAATGGCTTAAAACTACCATCCAAACCTACTCGGTCGTGCATCTAGGGGTGGCGGTAGACACCCCTAAAGGGCTCTTAGTTCCGGTTATCCGAAACGCCGATTCCCTTTCTTTACATGCTTTAAGCCAAGAAGCCAAACGTCTAGCAAACGCTTGTCTTGAAGGAAAAGCCCGACCCGAAGAATTGGAAGGGGGCACTTTTACCGTTACCAATTTAGGCTCTTTGGGAATACATATGTTTACTCCCCTATTAAACAGTCCCCAGGTAGCTATTTTAGGAGTGGGAACCGTACAAGTTCTTCCTGTAATGGAAGAAGAAGAGGTAAAATTTTATCCGCATTTAGGACTATCCCTAACAGCAGATCACCAGGCAATAGATGGGGCTCCTGCCGCTAGATTCCTCAGCGCCCTTCGAGAGGCCTTGGCCCATATCGATTTATTGCTTGCCGGATAGGGAAAAGTCTGGCAGAGAACTGATACTTTTTGGGAGGGAAATATGCCGAAATCGATCCTTATTGATCCTAAGGAAGTCAGGAAAAAAGATATATTAAAAATTTCTAATATTCCTCTAAACCAGTATAACCCAAATATCGAGGAAGAAGTTCGTTTATACGGGAAAGAGGGTTTAAGTAGAGTTCTCTACGATATGATGGTCATACGGGAATTTGAAACCATGCTGAATGAGTTCAAAACTCAAGGCAAATACTACAATATTGAGTACAATCATCCAGGGCCGGCGCATCTTTCTATTGGCCAGGAATCCTCTGCCGTAGGACAATGCCTATCCCTAACTCCGGAGGATTTTATTTTTGGCAGTCATCGCAGCCACGGGGAAATTTTAGCCAAGTGTTTATCCGCCATTCAGAAGCTATCTGAAGCAGAATTGGAGCATATCCTGAACTCGTATTTTAACGGGGCAATTCTTAAAGTGGTGGAGAAAAACCCCTATCAAGATATCCGGGATCTAGCAGAAAACTTTGTACTCTATTCAGTATTGGCAGAAATTTTTGCCAGGGAAAATGGAGTTAATAAAGGATTGGGGGGCTCCATGCACGCCTTCTTTATTCCCTTTGGTAGTATGCCCAACAACGCTATTGTAGGAGGTTCTGCCGATATTGCAGTAGGTTCCGCCCTGTACAAACGGATAAACCGAAAACCTGGAATTGTAATTGCCAACATCGGAGATGCTTCTATGGGGTGTGGCCCTGTGTGGGAAGCTTTTATGATGGCGGCTATGGATCAATACAGGCTTCTGTGGCCTACGGAAATAGGAGGGGCACCTCCTGTATTGTTTAATTTTTTTAACAATTTTTACGGCATGGGTGGCCAAACGTACGGGGAGACGATGGGTTTTAAAATTCTTGCCCGGGTAGGTGCCGGAGTAAACCCGGAAAACATGCATGCCGAACGGGTAGATGGATACAACCCCTTAGCGGTGGCAGAGGCTGTTAGCCGGAAAAAGAAAATTTTAGAAGCCGGTAAAGGGCCGGTGCTACTAGATACCATTACCTATCGCCTATCAGGGCACAGCCCCTCGGATGCTTCGAGTTACCGTACAAGAGAAGAAATAAAACTTTGGGAAGGGGAAGACTGCATCCGCTCCTACCAAGAGTATCTTAAAGAGAAGAGTATTCTTTCTTCCTCTGAAATAGAAGCCTTTGGACAGAGAATTTTAGAGAAAATCCGTAAAACCGTAGAACTTGTTGTACCCTTGAGTAATTCTCCCCGCTGTGAGGCGGAGTTTATCGGGAAAGTGATGTTTTCCAACCAAAAAGTACCTGCATGGGACAAACGACCGGTGGAGGTACTTCTGCCTAAAGAGGAGAACCCTAGACTTAAAAAGATTCAAGCTAAATCACGTTCAGGAAAGGACACTCAGGGTCTTCTTCTCCCTAAAACCAAAGTTGTGTCTTTTAGAGATGCTTTGTTCGAAGCTATACTCGAAGCCTTTTATAGGGATCCTACCCTTGTTGCTTTTGGGGAAGAAAACCGAGACTGGGGAGGAGCCTTCGGAGTATACCAGGGATTAACCGAAGCTCTACCCTATCATCGTTTGTTTAACTCACCTATTTCCGAAGGCGCTATTGTAGGTGCCGGGGTAGGATATGCCTTATCCGGGGGAAGAGCTTTAATAGAATTAATGTACTGCGATTTTATGGGCCGGGCAGGGGACGAAATATTTAACCAAATGTCTAAATGGCAAAGCATGTCCGCAGGGGTTCTACGAATGCCTCTTGTGCTTCGGGTCTCTGTAGGGAGTAAATACGGAGCTCAGCACTCCCAGGATTGGTCTAGCATCGTAGCCCATATTCCCGGACTGAAAATAATGTTTCCTGCTACTCCCTACGATGCCAAAGGTATGATGAACTTGGCTTTAATAGGGAGTGATCCGGTTGTATTCTTTGAAAGTCAGCGTTTGTATGATCTAGGGGAACTTTTTGAACCAGGAGGAGTACCCGAAGGATACTTCGAAGTTCCCGAAGGGGAACCGGCAATTCGCAGGGAAGGTAAGGATATTACCCTAATAACTATAGGGGCTACTCTTTATAGAGCTATGGAAGCAGCCGAGACTCTTTCCAAAGAGTATAGGTTAGAAGCTGAAGTTATAGACACTCGCTTCCTGAATCCGCTGAATTATGAAAAAATTTTTCAATCAGTGCAGAAAACTGGCAAAGTGCTCCTCTGCTCCGATGCCTGCGAAAGGGGTAGCTTTCTCCACACCATGGCTAGCCGGATTACAGAGAATCTTTTTGATTCGCTGGACGCTCCTCCTGTAGTTGTAGGTTCCCGTAATTGGATAACCCCTGCCTTTGAAATGGAGCCGTTCTTCTTCCCCCAGAAGGAATGGATACTGGACGCCATACACGAACGAATACTGCCCCTTCCAGGGTATACTTCCACCACGGATCAACGTTTGGAGACTATCCAAGACCGGGATCGAAGAGGGATTTAAGGAGGCTAAGGCTCTCTATCCGGTACCCGTACGTACTGCCAATAGTATTTTTCGCCCTTTACCTCTACCAAATCTTTGAATAATTCATCGGTAGAGGTAACCCGGCCTAGCCGCCATAGACCTTTTCGATAATCCTCTTCATTGATTTCTTTATCTTCCCGATGCCAAACAGGAACAAAGAGCACTTTGCCTACCTGTAAATCTTGTTTTGTGGCCTTTCGGCTAGGTATAACATAATTCACCCACTCTTTTCGGCCATCCCTAACAAATACCACTTCTGCTTGATTTTTTGTTGTTGCAGAGGCCTGAGTAAGTACTCGGGCGGTGTAAAAATCTAAGGAATAAGGGTCCGCCCCGGTAGCGCATAGAACCTCTCCATCTCGAAAATCTACTCCCACAGCTACAGGAGCAGGCTTAACTACGCTTGTTCCAGGAATGGATACCGCCGGTAATCTAGAAGAAACAGATGCACACGAGACGAAAAGAATGCCACCAAGAGCGATAAAAGCGAACATAGTTCCATAGGTGCGCCGCATACTAATACCTCCTTTACTAAACTAGGTTATTAGCATAGTCCCTATTGAGCTTCAATTCAAGCAAACATAATAAGAAAAGTACTTGAAAGAGGAACCTTTATTCCTGATAGATTAATTCTCCTTCAACATTGAGTACCTGAATGTGTAAAGGAACTTTTCTCTTGGCTCTCCTAAGGGCCTCTTGAGCTAATCTATATAAACCGCCACAACAAGGAACTTCCATTATCAACACCGTAAGAGAACGAATTTGAGCCTCATCTATAAAATGTATTAATTTTTCTAGATAGATTTCTTGCCCTTCATCAAGCTTAGGGCAACCAATGGCTAGAATCCTTCTATATTTTTTAGCTTCGTGAAAAGAAGAATCAACAAAAGCCGTGCAATCCGCAGCAAGAAGAAGATCTTTTCCTTTAAAACTAGGCGCCTTGGGGTTAACCAAATGGAGCTGTATAGGCCACTGATGTACGGGTTTTAGTTCCTCTGCACCTATCTCCGGTCCTGGTTCTTGTTTTTGTTTATTAGCTTCGGGAACTGCATACCCAAATAGCGATAGGTACTCTCTAGCCTGTTTTAGGTACTGTTCTTGCCCGTGTTCTTCCAAATGTTTTAAATGAGCAGCAATTGTTGCTTCACCTCCCTGGACAATCCGTTCCATAACTTTCCATTCATCGTAAGGCTCAGCCTCTCTCTCCACCACACGGATAGCCCCCTTGGGGCAATGTCCTAAACAGGCTCCCAACCCATCGCAAAACAAATCACTTACCATCCGGGCTTTTCCATCTATAATTTTTAAAGCACCTTCGGCACAATTTGGGATGCACAAACCGCATCCATCGCAAAGATTTTCATCGATTTCAATAATGCTTCTTTTCATAGCAGGAATAGTAACAAAGATAAAAGGGAGAATTCTGTACCATATGTTACATTTTCATTACAATAATTTCTATGGATCAAGTGGTACTAGCTTCTCGTTCACCCCGTAGACAGGCTTTGTTAAAACAAATGGGCATTCCTTTCCTGGTGCACTCCGAAGAAGTGGATGAAACTTGGAATGGATCCGATTCCTTTGAGGAATTTGCCTGTGCGCTAGCCCGAAAAAAAGTAGAGGCGGTTCTTTCAAAAAACGAATGGGTCCGCTACCGGTGGTTTATAGGAGCAGATACTTTAGTGGTAGCAGACAACCAGGTATTAGCGAAACCCAGAAACAGAGAGGAAGCCCAGCAATTCCTCCATCTTCTTTCCGGCCGAATCCATTCCGTAATTACAGGAGCGTGCCTGTTCGATAGAAAGCAAGGATGTTTTGACACAGTTTACGATAAGGCCTGGGTTCGGTTTGCCCCCTTGAGTGAAGCAGAAATCGAAAGATATTTGGATACGCAGGAATGGGAAGGCGTCGCAGGGGGATATCGGATTCAAGAGAGGGCTGCTTGTTTTATTGAATCCATACAAGGGAATTACAGTACGGTTATGGGCTTGCCAATTCGTTCAATTTATGTCATCTTGATGCGCAACGGGTATCCCTTTTGGGATACTTAATCTTCCGTCGGTATACAACCGAACGAGAATTAGAGAAGGGCCATACGAACCGTATGGACAGAGGAGGAAATCTTGGCTGTTGTAACCATGAAAAATTTGCTTGAGTCAGGGGTGCATTTCGGGCACCAAACCAAGCGGTGGGATCCTAGAATGAAGCGATTCATTTTTGCTGAACGCAATGGGATTCACATTATAGATCTACAAAAAACCATAGCTGCTATTAAAGAGGCCTACGAAGCGGTACGCAAGACCGTATTAGCAGGCAAATCTGTTCTATTTGTGGGTACAAAAAAACAAGCCCAAGGTGCTATTCAGCGAGAAGCTGAGCGCTGTGGTATGTTTTATGTGAACAACCGCTGGCTAGGAGGTATGCTAACTAATTTTGCTACCATCAAAAAATCTCTTTTGCGGCTGAAAAAGCTAGAAAAGATGGAAGTAGACGGTAGCTTTGAAGGAATGACCAAAAAAGAAGTTGCCGCTTTAATGAAGGAGAAAGCAAAATTAGAGAAAACTTTAGGCGGTATAAAAGATATGAAAGAACTTCCCGGTATCCTTTTCATTATCGATACCCGGAAGGAAGCTATTGCTGTAGCAGAAGCTCAACGGATGAAAATACCCATTGTGGCTGTTGTAGACACCAACTGTAACCCCGAAGGAATCGATTATCCGATCCCCGGCAATGATGATGCTATTCGCTCTATCACTTTATTTACCCAGATTATTTCCAATGCAGTAATTGAAGCAGATAACGAAATTGGCCTTGAGGTTATCGAATCGTACCAGGAAGACGAAGAGGCATTGATAGACGAAGAAGCGGTTAGAGCGCGATATGTGGAAGATGAAGAAATGGAACGTGTTCCTTTAGCAGTACGTACGGGGGTGGCGTCCGATGAAGACGAAGGCTTTACCGCTGAAGATTATTCAAACTACACTCCGGAGGAAAAAGAAACTCCTACGGAAGAAGAAGACGTAGCCGCTAAAGTCGGTATAGACGAAGACAAGTTATACGAGGAATAAGACTAGATTTTATACATAGGAGAGAACCGTGGAAATCAAAGCAGAAGATGTAAAGGCGCTTAGGGAGAAAACAGGCGCCGGTATGATGGATTGCAAAAAAGCTCTTACAGAAGCAGGTGGAGATTTTAAAAAAGCAGAAAAAATCTTAAAAGAGCTAGGATTAGCTGCAGCAGCTAAACGGGTAGGCCGGATTACCAAGGAAGGAAGGGTGTTTACTAAAATATCCGGCTCTAAAGCAGGAATTCTAGAACTTACCTGTGAGACTGATTTTGTTGCAAAAAACCAAGATTTTATCCGATTAGGAAATGAACTCCTTTCCCTAATTGTGGATAAAGGTCTTGCCGCAGATGCCCCTGCAATTTCGGATAAAATTACTTCTCTCATCAGCACAATAAAAGAAAACATGACTCTTCGCCGGTCCGATGTACTTACCGCATCCTCAAATGAACTACTTGTAGACTATGTACATGGAGAAGGTAGAATTGGGGTATTGGTAAAAGCAAGAGTAGATAAGACAGAACTCCTTCAAAATCCTGGGGTTAAGGCCTTTGTTTTTGATTGTGCCCTACATATTGCCGCTTTTAGCCCTCTATTCTTATCGGAAGGAACCGTATCCCCAGAGTATTTAAAGGATCAGGAAGAAATCTTCGCTAAACAGGCTGAGAGTTTAGGTAAACCTGCCAATGTGCTCCAGGGAATTATTAAAGGGAAGCTAAAAAAACATTTTGCCGAAGTATGCCTCTTAGATCAGCCTTTTGTAAAAGATGACAAACGGTCGGTTTCCAAAGTTGCACAGGACCTAGGGAAGGAAGTGGGAGGTACCATTTCTATAGTGGATTACCGATACTATCGCGTCGGAGAAGACTTAAAATAAACTTATAGGGAGGATCCTTATGGACAAAATTACTTCCCAAGCAGAAGACCGAATGAAAAAATCCTTACGTAGTCTTCAAGATGAATTCAATACGTTACGAACAGGGCGGGCCTCTCCTGCCCTGTTCGATAAGATTCGTATTGATTATTATGGCCAGAAAACTCCCCTAAATCAAGTTGCGACCATATCGGTTCCGGAAGCAAGGTTGGTAGTAATCCAACCCTGGGATAAAGCTCTGTTAGGGGAAATCGAAAAAGCCATCCAGATGTCAGAGCTTTCCGTAAATCCAAGTAACGATGGAAAAGTTATCCGAATTAGTATCCCCCCCCTCTCGGAAGAACGGAGAAAAGAGTTGGTAAAGCTAGCTAAAAATATGGCCGAACAATGCCGAGTAGCCTGCCGCAATATCCGAAGGGATGCGATGGATGAAGTAAAAAAAGCTCTAAAAAATGGAGATTTAACCGAAGACCAGGAAAAGAAAATTCAAGAGGAGATTCAAAAACTCACCGATCGGTTCATGGGAGAAATAAATAAAGAACTAGAAGCTAAAGAAAAAGAAATACTGGAAGTGTAAATGCCGGAGCTATCAAATAGTATTTTAAATCCTGAACGGCTCCCCCACCATGTAGGCATAATAATGGATGGGAATGGTAGGTGGGCTCGTCAAAGGAATTTAAACCGTACCGCGGGGCATAGAGAAGGTCTAAAAGTAACAAAAGAAATTGTACGGGCCTCTGCAGAAATCGGTATCCCCTACCTTTCCCTATATACTTTCTCAACAGAAAACTGGAAACGAGCCCAGGAGGAAGTTTCCTTTCTCATGGGGTTAGTACATCAGCATCTGCGAAGGGAGTATGAGTTTTACAAACAGCATCAAATTCGCATTCGTCATAGCGGAGATCTCGCAGGCCTTCCTCCTGAGGTTAGGGAGGACATTGAAACAGTTATTAAAGACACCGCTACCCATACGAGACTCACCGTTAATCTAGCAATTAACTATGGGGGTAAAAACGAAATAGTACGGGCCTTTCGGAAACTTCTTCAAGCGATTCCTAGCCTGAAACCGGATTCCTTGACCGAGGAATCTGTCTCTACATATTTGGATAATCCGGATATCCCCGATCTAGACTTAATTATTCGAACTGCCGGTGAAATTCGATTGAGCAACTTTCTCCTTTGGGAATCTGCCTATGCCGAGTTGTATTTCTCGCCAAAACTCTGGCCGGATTTTACCGTTCAAGATTTTATCGAAGCCTTACAAGATTACCAATCTCGACATAGAAAGTTTGGGGGTACAGGTGAGTAATGCAAGAGTACGCCTTCTCCTTTTCTTTATTGCCATACCCTCGCTAGTTGCGATTCTTCTTTTTTTACCGCATCTGCATTACGTAGCCTTTTCTGTAATCTGTATCCTTGCCTCAGGACTGGCTGCTTTAGAACTAGCCGGGATATTCTACCATAGGGGGATTCCTCTTTCTAAACCTATATCCTTTCTTCTAGGAGCCTTAGGGCCGGCTTCTGTCTATGGAGAATTAGCCGGATTTTGGAAACCTTCATTTAGTCCTGCCTTGTTTCTTTCAATTTTAGGTATTTTATATGCTTCGGAAATAATAAAAAAATCTGAGTCCGACTATGCGGAATCTCTTCCTCGAATGTCTGGATACACCTTTATAATACTATATCCGGGCATTTTCAGTTCTTATGCTATTCGTCTTACCCATTTTTCTGAAGGCGGCCTTCTAGTATTGGTATTTCTTTTGGCTACTTTTCTGAATGATTCCTTTGCCTGGACTTTTGGGATGCTTTTCGGTCGAAATAACCGTAACCTACTCCTTGTAAGTCCCAATAAAAGTCTTGTAGGGTTCATCGCTGGCTTTCTATCATCTCCTCTTGTTTTTTGGGTAAGCTACCGTATTTTTCCTCATCTTTTCCCCTTTTCTCTTTCTTCTCTATTGCTTTTTGGAAGTATAATCGGGTTCACTACCTTAGTGGGAGACTTAATAGAATCGGTTATTAAGCGATCCGCAGCAGTGAAAGACTCGGGGAATCTTATACCAGGAAGGGGGGGATTATTGGACTCTATCGATTCTCCCTTATTCAATGCTCCGATTTTTTATTATCTGTATATCTGGTTTGCCGGAAAGTATTAGAGGGCGTTGAACTTTTTTACCTCCTATGACATAGTTCAACAGTGTCAACAACCATGAGTAAAAAAAGAGTGCTTATTCTAGGCAGCACAGGTTCGATTGGTATAAGCGCTTTGGAGATTCTAGCAGAGAAACCGGATTGTTTTGAAATTGTGGGGCTTTCTGCTCACTCCAATGAATCCCTTTTATTAGAGCAAGCCCAAAAGTATAAAGTTACGAAACTTGCCCTGAGTCAAGGTAACACGAACCATCCTGCTATTCCCTACAAAGGTAGAGAGGGAATATTAAGATTAATCGAAGAATCAGAAGCAGACATTGTTCTGAATGGAATTGTTGGATCTGCTGGATTTGTTCCCTCCCTTACCGCTCTTCGAATGGGTAAACATTTAGCTTTAGCAAATAAAGAAACCCTTGTAATGGCGGGAGAATTAGTCTTGAAAGAAGTAAAAAAGCATGGGGTAAACCTCCTTCCTGTAGACTCGGAACACTCTGCAATTTTTCAATTGTATACTAGGTTCGCTAAAGATTCCCTAGAAGGAGTAATCCTTACCGCTAGTGGAGGAGCCTTTCGGGATTTGCCAAAAGAAAAGCTCAGTAAGGTAACTCCGGCAGATGCCCTGAAGCACCCTACCTGGAGCATGGGGAAAAAAATAACGATTGATTCCGCCTCCCTTGCCAATAAAGGTTTAGAAGTTATCGAGGCTCATCATTTGTTTGAACTACCACCAGAAAAGATTCATGTGGTAATTCATCCGCAAAGTTATGTCCACTCCCTTATCCAAACCAAAGATGGGAACCTTTACGCACAAATAGGTGTACCCGATATGCGTATTCCCATTCTCAACGCCCTATCGTATCCGGATATACTCCCTCAATCCCTACCTAAACTTTCTCTATCCAATCTTTCCCTACATTTCTTTGAACCTGACCGAGAAAAGTACCCTATGTTAGGTCTTGCGTATAAGGCTCTTCAGAAAGGAGGTGCATATCCTCTGGTATACAATGCTGCAAATGAGGTGGCTGTAGAAGCTTTTCTTCAAGGAGCCTTACCCTTTACTGGCATACCTATTTTGGTAGAAAAAACCCTACAATGGAAGGACTGGCCTATACACCTTTCCTCGGTAGAAGAAGTTTTAGCAACGGATGCATATGCACGGGCAATTTCTCGTAGTATTCTTTCTGAAAGGAAACTCTAGTTTTTATGAAAGTAATTCTTGGATTAATCGGTCTTGGAATTGTAGTTTTTCTCCATGAACTAGGACATTTTATTGCAGCAAAAATATCCGGTATAGGGGTAGAAATCTTTTCTCTGGGTTGGGGGAAACGCTTATTAGGCTTTACTTACAAAGGTACAGAGTACCGTTTATCCCTACTGCCAATTGGAGGGTACTGCAAATTAAAAGGAGAAGAGGCTTTTAAACAAAACACCGTTTCTGGTAAACCTGTACCCCAGGGACCCGATAGTTTTTACGCTGCTTCACCTCTAAAACGAATGGTAGTAGTGGTAGCCGGGCCTCTATTTAACCTTTTTTTCGCCTTTTTAGCTTTCTCCGTTGTATGGTCTATCGGATTTTCCTACCATACCTTTTCCAACCGCATAATCCTTGAAGCGGACTTTCCCAATACGGGTTCCCAGAGTTTTCCTGCTAAGGAAGCGGGTCTGCAGACAGGGGATGAAATTTTATTCATCAACGATACTCCCATACAGACCTACAGGGATATACAAGAACTTGTTAGTAAAAATCCTAATACTCCCCTTCGGTTTACTTATCGTCGGGCAGGAACCGTTTCCCAAACAGTTGTAACTCCCGAGTTAAACAAACGTACGGGAGCAGGCAGAATAGGAGTGTACGCTTGGATAGAACCCATAATCGATGGGGTCCGCAAAGATTCTGCAGCTTATATTGCGGGTTTAAAGCCCGGGGATGTGCTACTTCGTGTAGACGGAGAGAGCATTCCCCATACGGTTTTTTTTATGAAGAAACTTTCTGAGGCGCGTTCGCATCCTGTACAAGTCACGGTACAAAGGGGAGAGCAAGTTTTTCAAACCAACCTACTGCCTCATTTTTCAGAGACCGGTGGATTAGATACGGGCTTAAGTTTTAAGACCCTTACATATACTTCCCGGAGTACTTCCTTAGGAGAGGCTTTTTACAAAGGTATCGAGGAAACAAAAAATACCCTGTCAGAAACAATACGGAGCTTTGGCCTACTCTTTAAAGGTATTAATTTATCGCAGGCTGTATCAGGGCCTATCCGTATCACGTATTATGTAGGAGAAATTGCTTCTCAAGGTTTTAGTGTGGATCTCGCTACAGGTATAACTTCCTCGTTAAGTTTCTTAGCTCTTCTTAGTGTAACCCTCTTTTTTATGAATTTGCTTCCTATTCCTGTACTGGATGGGGGTTTGCTTCTTTTGTTTATTATCGAACTAGCCTTCCGCCGTCCCTTGTCCTCTAAGTTTGTGTATCGATACCAGTATTTAGGTTTTCTTATTGTGCTGAGCCTTATTTTTCTTGCCACTATGAGTGATGTATTCTTCTTTTTTAGAAGGTAGACCAATATGAAAAAAGGAATCGGCATACTCTTGAGTATTCTGTTCCTCGCCTTTCCAGGATGTGAAGCTGAAGGAGTTTTACAGAATAGTCACTCAGGGCCCATTCTTGCCATGGTTTCGGATGAATCGAATCAATTGCTATTTACCGGTGGCAAAGATGGCACTGTGCGAATTTGGAAAGGAGATCCCCTCCAATTAATAAAAAAAATACAAGTATCCCACTTGCCTATCTATGGGATTTCCGTAGATTCTAAAAACTTAAGAATCGCAGTGCTAGAATCTAACGGATTTACCCAACACTTCTTAAGTGTTTGGGATTGGCAACGAGGAAATCGTTTGTATCAAATCCAGCTTACGGAACCACCTCTTTATATGCAATTTTCCCCCCAGGGAACCTATTTAGGTATTAGCAAACCTACCTGGCAAAGTCTGGTACTTTATGATGCGGAAACAGGGCAAGCCCTTCCCTATCTTCAAGAAGGATTCGGTATAGTAAACTTTTTTTTAATATCAAGTTCAGAAAATACCCTCTTGAGTTATACTCCTTCTACCGGAAATTTAATATATTGGAATTTAAAAGAGGGAACGCGTAAAGCTACTATTCGTACTTTAACGGAATTAAGAAGTCTTATCCCCTTAACCGACCGATACGCTTTAGGTTTTGATATAAACTTCCTCTTTATGATTGATCTAGTAACAGGTGAAACCTTAGCACGGGCTAATATACCTGGGATTATAACCGTATCTGTAGACCCTGCATCCGAAGAGATAATTATTTTACACGCTAGTGTAGAAAAAACGGTTATTGGTTATTGGAAATACCAGTTTCCTTCCTCAACTAGTACTAGAGGGGGCTTATATTTTTTAAAGAGTCCCGATCTCCCACTTCCTAATGATACTATCCAACTCCTTCCCTTTGGCAAACGTCTACTAGTAGGATTGCCCGATGGAACTTTAACTAGTGCAGTGCCTCATAAACCTTTTCTTTCTCTTGAGGGAAAACAAATAGTAGAGGAAATTTCCGATCTACATGTCCACCAGGAAAACTTACTTGTTACAACACAAAAACACATATGGATATTTCCTTTAAGTATTCTTAAAAATCTCGGTAAGGAATATTCCGGGCCCTTTCCCTACTCTTCCATACGTAAATTGAACAATCCCTACCAACGGCCTCTTAAAATCGTATCCACTCTCGAAGGAACGGTTTATCTGTATTCGAAAGATAGAGGGAGTAACGGTATTCTTGCGTCCCTAGATTTACAGGTAATGCCAGAAGTTCAAACCGTTAAAACCTTTTCTTCCCCTTTATTAGGTGTCTGGAGTTCTACTGAATCTTTATACTGTCTTGAACAGAATGGAAGAATTTCCCGTCTTAAGCTCCCCTCTTTAACAGAGGATTTCCTGCTCTCTGCTGCAGATACCCAAACTCTCTTGCCTCTTAGCGCCCAAACTCTTTTACTTGGGAA
Source organism: Spirochaetales bacterium (assembly GCA_046719195.1). Classification (GTDB taxonomy): domain Bacteria; phylum Spirochaetota; class Spirochaetia; order DTKZ01; family DTKZ01; genus DTKZ01. The sequence continues at coordinate 13,335 of JBDNDI010000004.1, forward strand.
AAAGGCTGTTGGCTACTATGGAAGCACGCTACTTTCCCTCAATACTACTACTCTTGAAACAGTGCCTATTCAGATTCCTTCAACCTTTCTAGTATACAACTTGATGTACCAGAAGGAAAAGAACAGAGTATTTATACTTGCTTTACGATCTAATAGAGAGGGAGATACAGAAACCGTTCTATATGTAGCAGATGCTGAAGAATTGGAACAATCTAGGCCTATTGCCGTGTTACGTACCGAAGATTTAGAGGCGGACATCGCCCTAGATCCTGTTTCTTCCGAATTAGTTACTACTCTAAGTTCAGGTACTGTTCGAAAATGGGACGGTTCTTTTTGGAAATCTTTTAATCCTCACAATAATCGTGCCTCTACCCTTCATACATTTGATAAATGGGTATTTGCAATAAATAAAGATGGAACCTCTTCCCTTTGGGAAGCTGAATCGGGCATATATCAAGGGGATTTAGTATTTTTACAGGATGGCGGATGGATAATACTAGGACGGACAGGTGTTATAACCGCCGATCCATCGGCATCGGTAAACCTTAAATATTTCTTTCGTTGAAATTTGCCCTCAAGTAATTATTCCTATCTCATGAAGTTTATCCATGAGAAGGATTTTCTCGAATTTTTACTATAGCTTTTCGTACTGCTTGCCGGATTTCTTCTATGTAGGGAGTGTTTATTACTCCTGCAGTATATAAGCTACCTAATAAGGAAACCCTATACATGGGTTTTACATTATTCAAGGCTAAAGCTGCCATATCTAAAATGCAATCCTGACATCTACAGGTATTTTTAAACTCCGCTGTCTCTAACTGCTTCTCCATCTCTTCTAATACTAGTCGTTCAGCTTCATTTACTAGAGTATCGAATTCGTACTTCTCTTTCAGTGTCATTGCTCTCCTCCCTTTACTAAGATTCGCATACTCAAGTATTTTCTGCAAGAGTTTCAAAACGGGTATAGGCAGGTAGAAAAGCCACTTCTATTCCCCCTGTTGGGCCATTTCTTTGTTTAGCTACAACTAGCTGGGTTTTAATAACTTTTGGTATTTCCTCCATTTCTCTGTCATTCATCCGCTCTCTATGTAAAAAGATTACAACATCTGCATCCTGTTCTATGGAACCCGATTCCCGAAGATCGGCAAGGGTGGGTGTTTTGCCTTCTGTTTCCCTCCTTACCTGAGACAAAGCAACAACAGGAATATCTAATTCCCTTGCTAAGGCCTTTAGGGAACGGCTAATTTCTGCAATTTGCTCATGCCGGGGCAGGTCTTGATTTTCTGCTTGAATCAGGGTTAGGTAATCAATAAAAATAATCTCCACGTGATGATGACTTTTCATTCTTCGAGCCTGAGCGCGCAAATCTAGCAACTTTATATTGGGTATATCACTTATATATAGAGGAGCTTCATAAATTAACCCTGCAGCGGTAGTTAGATTACTAAAATCGGCAGGTTTTAACATCCCCGTTCTTAGAACCTGGGAGCTGATTCGAGCTTCGCTCGAAACCAACCGTTGCATCAAAGCCATTCGGGACATTTCTAAAGTAAAAAAACCTACAGGCCTATTCTGACGAACGGCAATATTCGCTGCCATACTGAGGGCTAAAGCGGTTTTACCCACCGAGGGCCGGGCGCCAATAACTATAAATTCTGATTTCTGGAAACCACTAAGCATATTATCTAAAGCAGGGAACCCACTAGGTATTCCTGTATAACTTTCATGGGTGTGGTAAAGCTTTTCTATTGCTTCAATTGTTTCGGCTATTATGTCTCCCGCGCGTACATAGGTTCCCGACTGATGGGTATCGGATATTTCGAATATTTTCCTCTCTGCCTCTTCGATAATAACTCTTGCATCTTTGCCCTCATTATAAGATTCTGCGTGAATTTCCTGGGATATGCGAATCAGATTTCTACGTATACTCGCTTCTTGGACTATACGGGCATAATACTCTATATTTGCACTAGAAGGTACCTCGGAAGTAAGAGAGGAAATATAAGCCGGTCCTCCCGCTGCTTCTAAATCTCCGGTAGTTCGTAACTCCTTGGTGAGAGTAATGAGATCTATAGATTCACCGCGGTTAAAGAGGTTAAGAATGCCTCTATAGATCCGCTGATGGGCAGATTTATAAAAATCGTCTTCCCGTAAATACTGAATAACCGTAGCTAGAGTATCTGTGTCTGCGGATAAAAGAACTGCTCCTAATGTAGCCTTCTCTGCTTCTTCATCATGAGGAAGAATTCTACCTATAGATCTAGTATTTTCCATTCCTTAGAAGGGGTATCCCCTGCCTCTTAGGAATCTTGCTTAGGATTTACCAGTACTTTAAGAAGGGCTTCCTGATTATCATAGAGTCTTACTCGCACTTTATAGTTACCCTGAGCTTTAATAGTATGATCCGGAATTTCAATCTTCTTTTTCTCTACGGTAATCCCGAGTTTTTGTAATTCATCGGCAATTATTGAATTAGTAACCGAACCGAACAATCGTCCATTCTCGCCCATGGGCATAATAATTTTTAATTCTAAGGACTCAAGCCTTTCTTTTAGTCCTAAGGCAGCTTTTCTCTTTTCCTCTTTCTTTTGCTCAATAAGGGTTTTTCTTGCCTCTATGAGCTTTACATTGTTCTTGTTGTAGGGGATTGCAAGTTTTTTAGGTATAAGATAATTACGGGCATACCCTCGTTTGACCTCTTTAATATCCCCTTCCTCTCCGAGGTTCATAACATCTTGTACTAAAATAACTTTAGTATTCATTTTGCGCTCCTTTCTTCTTCTATTCTTCTGTACTGTATCCATAGTTCGGAAACCCCCAGAAGAGGTATTCCAACTAGAACAATTATATTCAAACCAGGAATAAACAAGGAGAAAATAATTCCAAAGAGGGCAAGGGCTCGGAAACGTCCCATTTTATTTAGGAAAAATCGTAAAATATCCACACCCTGAATTCCATACAAGGCACTGGTAAGCAGGGCAATATTCCAAAACACAATGCTTACCCATCCTAAGGGCTGTATCAGTCCTGTCAATACCCCTGTCCAACCCAATAAAAAGGCCCAGACTATTTTTTCAGGTAGCTTAACCTTTCCAAGAATTAGATCTGCAGCATATATGCCCATCGATCGAAGGCCAACTCTATACCCCACCACCCAATTGATAAGAAAGGTAAGCATATAGGCTAGAGCATACGTATTCGCGAACACAATTTTTGAAGATTGGACAATCTCTTTCACACTTATCGAACCTAAATTCCCAATATCTATCGTACTTTTTCCTTCTACAACCCTTTGAATAATCCCTTCTACCTGCAACCGCAAAAAAGAATCGAAATGAGGATCTTTCAGAACATACTGAATCAATGGAATGCCCATTCCTGCTGCTAGCAGGGTCACTATCCCTAACCGTTGAGTTGCAGGCAGCAAGGAAACCTTCGGGTTTTCCATTAACATCAAACCTACAAGAAAAGTAAAAGGATAAGTCAGATCCAGGGCTAGTAGTTCTAATCCCTTCTCTAGTAGGGCAGGTTCTTTAAGAACCTTAATTATTGCTAGGCTTACTAGGGCAAGCAGGGCTCCATACGTTCCTTTACGGTACCCTTGTCTTTTATAAAGAATCACCAGCGGTATGAGAAAGATCAACAAGGTAGTTTGAAACTGGTAAAAAACTACCGTTAATACCGTAAGTCCTAGACCTTCTAAAACAAGCCGTTCCTTCACTTTTCTACAAACGGTAATAAGGCGATCAGCCGTGCCCGTTTAATTTCTAATGCCAGGACTCTCTGATGCTTGGCGCAGGTGCCCGTTATGCGTCTTGGTAATATTTTGCCTCGTTCTGTAGTGAACCGTCTTAGCACTTCCGGATTTTTATAGTCGGCTTTTAATTTCTGTGTACAAAACCGACAAACCTTCTTTTTGAAAAAAACTCTGCCCGTCGTTCTTCCTGATCTACCTCTACCTGCTTTGTCTAACTCCTCATCCGTTTCTTCTTCATCACGATTAGCAAGACTTTCGTTCACTAGATTTGGATCTCGTTCGTCTTCTCTTTCAAACTTTTCATCCGCCATTAAAAACAACCTCCCTCTGCCTATCTAAAAAGGAATATCATCTTCAAAGGAACCCGTTGCTCCATTCTCAACGCTAGGACCCGCATTTTCCGAAATGGGAGCTCCTCGATCTTCCGCAGCTCCCGGACGGCTTCCTAAAAGCTGAATATTGTTAGCAACAATGATTATTTTGCTTCGTTTTTGCCCATCTTGTTCCCAACGGTCTTGCCGAAGTTCTCCTTCAATAGCAATCTGATTCCCCTTTCGCAGATATTGATTTACAGCTTCAGCTTGCTTACCAAAAAGAGTAATTTCGAAAAAGTTCGCCTCGTCTGTCCACCTCTCACCCTGCTTGATTCTACGATTGATGGCAATTGCAAAAGTGCTGATGGCAAGACCCGAATTTGTATACTTTAATTGAGCGTCTCGCGTTAATCGGCCTACTAGAACAACATGGTTAATATCTGCCATGTTAAACCCCTTCGGCTATTTTCCGTCTTTACGGATAACCAGAACCCGAAGTAGCTCGTTGGTTAATTTTAAGGATTGTTCAATTTGCTTAGCTTTAGAGGGATCCATATCCACAGAATAGATCCAGTAATGACCCCGGGTTTCCTTTTGAATGGGATACGCTAAATTGCGCTGACCGAGATCATCCTCTGCAATAATTTTTGCGCCTAGTTTTTCTAATTCACCTTTAACCAATTCTTTTCCCCGGTTAAAGGTAGCATCTTCACCATGAAATACGCAAGCGACTTCGTACGCACGCATTGAGTCCTCCTTGTGGACAAGATGAATGACCCATACACAAGGTCATTAAAGAGGTAGCAGTACCCTACCATGAGGTTATATTTGTGTCAAGGAGGATAAGCACAGCAACTATACCGTTGGTACGGGAATATGCAGTGTCCCTCCTGTCCCTACTCCAACTCAACGTGCCAATTCCCACTTCTACTACGATATTACATCCTTTCGCACCTCGGTGGAACAATCAATTCAGCTGCTGTGAGCCTAGATAGGTTTGATGAAACCTCTCCAACAGAACGCCTTCTTTGTAGCTAGTATACCGCTTGCGGGTATACTAGGTGAGGTATTGCGCTGCTTTGCAGAGGATTCGGACAAAGAACCAAAGCTTTAATATACGTACAGTACACAGCAACCTGAGAGTACGCTTACCTCTCCAAGCTTTATAGATCTGTATAGAGAAAAATAAAGGCTCGAATTGACATTGAGCCCTCCTTTTCCCATTTCTAGGTAGAGTTAAAGAGCCTTATGCCGGATGCATATCATTACCTTTGGGATCTAACGTGAGATGGGAGAAACGACTAAGCAAATTTCTAAATCCTTCGAGGGACAAGGTAGAAACCCTTGGATCTTCCTTCCATTCTGGTTTTATATATCCCCAGGTTGCCAAGTATGGAATAACTTTATTTTCTTCTTTTGCCGAAAGCAGATGATCTAATTGATCATCCACTAGAATTGCCTGAGCTCCCATACCTTTTACCAACAACGATTGGATAATTTCTTTTTTAGAGAACTGATTTGAATAAAGGATTCGTTCTTTAGGCCAATCTACACCATGAAAATGCAAGATCCTTTCAATTAGATCTGCAGCTTTTGTGGAGAGAATATATACTTTTTGGGAATCTGAAACGTTTTGAAGGGTATCCTTTAGGCCTTCATATAGAGGGTTCAATTCCATCCAAAAGGAAAAATCTTTTTCTAATAATTCGCGCCGCGTTTGATAAAATAATTCCCGAAACACCTTGAGCTCTTCCTTTGAATGGGAATTAAGCTGTTTATCGAACTCTTCTTGACTTTTAACCCCTATTTCTTTGTAGGCGAGATCGGCTAAAACTACATAATCCTCTCCTGTGCGGATATAGGGCCGAATACTAAGAAAACGTTCTTTAAACGATAGAGGTAGAGATTGTATAGTACTTTTTTGATATTTCACAAAATATGCGATAGTGGCACTATATAAACATTCCAACACGGAGTTGCATATTACCCCATCAAAATCGAGAAAGAGCAAGAAGTTTTTCATGTTGATATAGCCTTTCAGGTTCTTTTAAGGAACTCTTCTGTGACAGTGGCAATCTGGTCAGCTAAAAGGTTAAACTTAGAAAGCAGCGCTTCATAGGGACCGGTACTGACAAACCGGTCATCTATTCCTAACATTCGAACCGGAACGGGATACTCGGAAGCCAGCACCTGACAAACTATACTCCCCATCCCTCCCTGTAGGTAGCCTTCCTCTACGGTAAGAATTTTCCCTGTTTCTTTTGCAGCTTTTACGATAAGCTCTCGATCCATGGGTTTCAGCGTAGGGAGATTGATTACCCGAACACTAATGCCTTTTTTGCGCAAAATATCCGCTGCCGCAACTGCCCGGTGCAACACCGTTCCCGTTGCTATTAAAGTGACATCCTTTCCTTCGCGTAGGGTAAATCCCTTACCAATCTTAAAAGCATAATCGCCTTCGTATATATATGGTAACGGTTGTTGTCCGATTCTCATATAAACCGGCCCCACATGGTCAAACATGGCGAATGTGGCTTTACGAATTTCTAAAGGATCTCCGGGTGAAAGCAGGGTGAAACCAGGGATAGTTCCTAAAAGGGCAAAATCTTCCAAAGAGTGATGGGTTGGCCCTAGATCATTATAGGTAATTCCCCCGCACCTGCCCACCAATTTTACATTTTGTCGCATATACCCTATATCATTGCGGACCATTTCAAAGGGACGAGAAGTAACAAAAGTTGCAATAGTGGCGACTACAGGTATTTTACCCATAGTAGCAAGGCCAGATGCAAAACCAATTACCCCCTGTTCCATTATTCCAAACTCTAAGTGTCTTTCCGGAAACTTTTTATGGAAAATGGAGAAACCAGAACCACTAGAACTATCTGCAGAGAGAGCTACAATATGGGGATTCTTCTCTCCCACCTCAGCTAAAGCTTCGGCAAAAGCTTGTCGTGGGTCTGCACTTTTGTTCATTAACGTAATCTCCTTTCCAATTCTTCTAATTCCGCTTCAGCTTGAGCCATTTCTTCGGGTTTTACATTCCAATAATGAAAACTAACTTTTCCTTCTGCAAATGATATCCCTTTAGATTTTACCGTGTGGGCAATGACAACCGAAGGTTTATCCTTTTCAAAGGGGAAATCCCGGGTGGTTTGGAGAATTTCCGGTATACTATGGCCGTTGATTTCTCGGACTGCCCAGCCAAAAGCTTTCCATTTTTCCACTAAGGGATCGTAATCCATCACATCTTTTGTAGGTCCACTAATTTGAAGGCCGTTTTTATCTACAAACACAAGAAGATTATCCAATCGGTATTTGGCACATGAAGCTGCAGCTTCCCAGTTGGACCCTTCGGCCAACTCTCCATCTCCCATAACCACATATACTTTTATATCTTTATGATCTAGTTTTGCCCCTAAAGCCATTCCCCCTGCAATGGAAAGACCATGACCTAGAGCACCGGTGTTTGTTTCTACACCCGGTAGCTTATGCATGTCGGGATGACCGGGGAATTTGCTATCTAAGGTTCCATACGTGTCAAGTAAATCTTTTGGAAAGAAACCTCTCTCTGCAAGGGCAGCATATAGTACTAGGCATTTATGCCCCGCTGAAAGAACAAAACGGTCTCTATCCACCCATTTTGGTTCTTCTGGATTAACCCGAAGAATCTTAAAATACAAAACTGTTAGGATGTCTGCGGCGGATAAGGCGCCACCTAAATGCCCTTTACCATAGGCCTTAATCATACGAAGGATATTTTTCCGAATTTGAACAGCCTTCCGTTCTAATTCTTTTATTTCATGCGTTTCATTCACGGCTTCAACCTTTCTTTCTTACATTTCCCCGCTCTTTATCGTACTCTTTAATACGGCTTACTTTGGGCTCGGAGCGTCCACCCGGTTTATAATAATTTGACATCCAAACTTTTACTAGTACTTTGGCATGTTCAATTCCGAGAGTCTGGGCACCAAGCGTAATGATATTTGCATCGTTACTTAAGGCAGCTCTTTCCGCAGAGTAGGCATCGGAAACTAAGGCTGCGTAAGCCCCGTGGACCTTGTTGGCTGCGATGCTCATTCCTATACCCGTACCACAGATTAAAATTCCTCTTTCATGTTTTCCAGAGGCTACGGCCTCTGCTACTCGAATAGCTACATTTGCATAAATCGGATCTTCTGAGCCATAATCTTCGACTTCATGCCCTAACTCGGTAAGAACCGATTTAACCGCATCTCTCATTTCTTTTGCATTCGGGTCCCAGCCAAGAGCTATAGGTTTCATGGATCCTCCCTTCTATTTAAGATTAAAATACTGTTTCCATCTAGGATGGTGAAGTACTTCTGGATTCGCAATGTGTTCAGGAATTTTACCGTTAAAAAGGTCTACCACCCTCTGTGCACCTGCAACAGCCATACGGACTACACATTCCTTAGTTAGGGCTGCGGAATGAGGAGTTAGAAGCACATTTTCCAAGCGAAGCAGCGGATTATCTGGGGAAGGAGGTTCCTGTTCAAACACATCAAGCCCAGCTCCCGCAATTTTTCGCTTTTCAAGAGCCTCTATTAGGTCTTTTTCAGAAATTACCCCTCCCCTTGAAGTATTTATTAAAAGAGCATCGGGCTTCATAAATGATAAAAGTGCAGCATTGATACTTCCTTTTGTTTCTTCTGTTAAAGGGATGTGAATTGAAACAATATCCGATCGACGAAAGAGCTCTTCTTTAGAGACAAAGGACACCCATTCTTTATAACTCGCCTTTTTCTCTTCACTTAAATACTCGTCGTTTGCTAGAATACCCATCTGAAAAGCTCTATGGCAAATTTCCGCTAGCCCTGAACCGATCCGTCCAAAACCAAGCACCCCAAGAGTGCGACCTTGCAGGTCTCTCGGCAGGTTTTTGTAACGTATGGCAAAATTCCCTTTTCGTACTTCCCGGTCCATAAAACAGAGTTTTTTAGAAAGGGATAGGATTAGGGATAGAGCGTGTTCAATTACCGAAGATGTATTAGCTCCTAAACTAGAGGTTACAATAACACCCCTTTCCGTAGCTGCCTCAAGGTCAACGTTATCCACTCCCCCTCCTGTTCGGGAGATAGTCCATAAATCCGTTGCAGCACCTAAAAGATCCCGAGTGATTGTAATACCGGTGCGTAATACTATAGCTTGGGTTTTCTTCATTAGGGGAGCTACGGTTTCCGGTTTTGGATCTGGGGCAAGAAGTACCTCTAACTTAGCTTTCTCTAAGATTTCCTTTGCCTCGTCCTCAATAGGCTGGGGCAACAATACGGTAAACTTTTGCATAACGATTCTCCCAATAATTACCGGAGATATCTTCCTCCGACTACATCAAGACAAATCCCTGTAATATAGCTCGATTCATCCGAGGCAAGATACACCACAGCTGCTGCGACTTCTTCTGGAGTTCCTAATCGGCGTAAGGGTATTTGAGATAAAGTTTTTTGCCGTTCCTTTCCGGTTCGCTAATGTTTTTTTGAAGTTTGCGCTTTTTATATTATTAATAGCAAAGCGCACCACCCAAGCTCCTGCTTTTGCAAGAGTATTTGCAATTGCTTTTCCCATTCCCCGAGCTGCACCGGTAATAATAGCTATACGATTCTTTAGTCTTTCCATCCTTTCGCTTCCCCTTGTTATTTCAAAAATCCTAGTGATATAAGAGTACTTTTAAGCGAAACTATTTGCTCCTCAGTTAGAGCTTTCAGAGGACGACGGGGAACTCCGCCCACGTAACCGGCAAGATCCATGGCAGCTTTTACACCCGCTACCCCATAGGTCCCTGAAACAGCCTTGTTTAGCTGAACAATTTTTTCATTTAAACGATTTGCTTCCTCCGTATTGCCTGCCTGGTAAGCTTTATACAGGGAAACGCATGCTTCAGGAAACACGTTGGCTAAAGAAAGAACACCACCTGCTCCTCTCTGTTGAAGTAAATCTAGAAAATAGTTGGCTGAACCTGCTAATACCGAGAAGGAAGACGAAGCAGCTTTAAGATTTTCTTTGTAAGTATCTTTTGAACTATCTTTAATGCCAACAACATT
>JBDNDI010000040.1:0-12597 GCA_046719195.1 Spirochaetales bacterium
CCTTAGAAGTTTAGAATTACTGGTACAATATTTATTAATCAACGGAACAAACACATTCATGAATAGAATTGCATACCCCATTCCCTCAGGTGCGGCACCTAAAATACGAATTAAAAAAGTCAAAACCCCTATACCGACTCCATATATATACAGCCCTGCCTTTGTTAAAGGTGATGTAACAAGATCCGTACCAATATAAAAGGCTCCTAGCAGGAATCCCCCTGACATTAAATGGAACAGCACATCTCCTTGCCCCAACCCTAAACCATAGGGAAGACCCCCGAAAATATACACAAGCACACCGAACACAGAACAGACACTAAGGGGTACTTGCCAGGGCAATATCCCTTTTCCAATCAGGGCTATAGTTCCTAGTAAAAGTAAAAAAGCCGAAGTCTCCCCGATCGCTCCAGGGGTAAACCCAAAAAAGAAATCTATATATCCGGGGGGTAACACAATACCCAATAGACTTAATAGCTTTGTGTTCACCCATTCTGTCCATGCTCCATCCCAAAGGCTCCTAGGAAAAGCTGTTTGCATAAGCAATTCCATGGGAGTACTCCCTTGGGATATACCTAATAAAAGGTTACGTTTTACGACTATTAAGGGTGTAGATGAAGTAACCAAATCTACCCCTTTAAAAAAAGAAGGATAGAGCCATAGACGAAACTGATCAGGAAAAGATAATGAAACAAAGGCCCAACCTGCTACTGCCGGATTCATCCAATTTTTCCCTAATCCCCCAAAAGACCATTTTACAACTATAAGAGCAAAAAATACGGCAAAAAAAGGAATAAAAAGAGGTACGGTGGGAGGCAACATTAGGCCAATTAATAAACCTGTTAAGCAAGCGCTTCCATCGTATAGAGTAAATTCTTTTCGGATTAGCCCTACAACCCCCTCAATAGCTATAGCAGCCCCTATAGAGACTAGAAGTATCCGAATTGCCCCCCCTCCATATAAAAAAATTCCCCATCCTGTAGCGGGTAGCAACCAGATACATACCGACCAGAGCATGCGGGCGGTAGAACTCTGGGTATAAATCTGAGGAGTTCCTGTAATGATAAAGGTATTTTCGGATTCTTTCATGTATTAATTTCCTTTAATCCCCAATACTTTCCCATTTGTAATCCCTGCACCAAAGGTATTCGAGCTGGACAAATGTAAGCGCAACACCCGCACTCGGTACATTTCATGAGGGAATCGGCCAAAGCTTCTTTATAGAGCCCCCTGTCAATACATTTAAACAACCTAGAGGGATTCAATCCCTCCGGGCACACTTCTATACATCTGCCACAGTTAATACACGGCGTTCTTCGGTTCTGCTGAATTTCTTCTTCTGTTAGGAACAAAACCGCTGATGTTTCTTTAGTAACGGGCGTTCGTAAGTCATAGATGCCTTTACCCCGGAATGGTCCTCCACACACTACCTTCATGGGAGGCTTTCGAAATCCTCCACATTCTTCTACAAGATCAATAATAGGGGTACCTATTCGAACCTTTAAATTACCCGGCTTTCGTATAGCTTGACCCCCAATGGTAAGGGTTCTCTCTACAAAAGGTTTTCTTAAAACCACTGCTTCATACACCGCATGAACAGTGGTTAAAGAAATAACTAAGATATCGTTCGATGAATCTTCTGACTTAAATATCTTTTTTAATTGATGGGCATCTCCAATAGGATATTTTTTTTCTACATAGGCTATTTGGATGGCCTCTTGTTCTGATAGGGTGTGAAGGCTAGGCGGCGAAGCCTTAGATGACAACTCCTGTTGATCCATCTCTTCTAAAACTACAATAGTTCTTTTAGGAGCAAGTATTTTTTGAAGAATCCTAATTCCCTCTATTATGGCAGCAGGTTTTTCTATTAATAGACGATACTCTGAACAAAGGTATGGCTCTGATTCAATACCATTAATAATAAGATGAGAAAGGTCTCCCTCGCGCCTAAGGGAGCTGTCAGTAACTCCCTTTTCTGCTATAAGGTTTTGTAAATCTCTGTAAGGCAGAGCCTGCCATGCTGCAGGTATTTCTTTTTTCCCTAATCGGTCAAACTCACCCCCTAATTCTATACAAACTGCGGGAGATACGGAGCCGCCCGGAAGCGGGATCGAATAAATTTGCCTCACAATACCTGGGATTGAGGAATGTACGGAAGCCCCATACTTTCCCTTTCCCTTACCAATTAACATGCCTTCCTTTACTTCATCACCTATATTTACTAAACAGGTTGCCTCTTCACTTCCCTGCTGCACCATAGAGACAATAGCCAATGGTGGTAACGCTGCATTAGTAATAGGGAGGTCCTTTAAAGAGTCTTTTAAATTAGACAAATATAGCCCGCCTCTAGGCAATCGATATACTTGTTTCATGCTTCCTGCTGTTCCCTACCTGAAAAAAATTCTTGTACCCATCGGACGGCTTTGCTAAAAAACCTAACTCTTTGTGTATAAACAATCCCAAAACACAAGATTAGATAATACACAAGAAGGGTATTTCCTGATGGTCGAATTATTGCCGGCTCATACACTGTTGCACGGACCCCCTGAAGGTACAAGAGTTTTCCTAGAGTATCTGTCTGAGCTGTCTTTAGAGTCTCCTTAGACCACGTTTGATCATATATTACTATTGGCTGTTGCCATAAAAGAAGTTTTCCCTCTTTCTCATGAAATCTAGGATACTCTAACACCTCCTCTATGGAGGGGAAGTTATAGGAGGCTCCGAAAGGAAATCCTAATTGATACTTTACGTGTACGATAAAATCGCTCACATTGGGTAAAGGATCCTGTTTATGCAGCATGAAAAGGTCCTTATAGTCATTCCTACCTGGAAAGATTCTCACACTACTAGAAGAGGCGGGTGTCGGCACTAGTTGAGGAATTTGGGATTTTGGTAAATAGCATAAAAGGGGAAGAATAGATAATAGCCCGATTCCTAAATAAAAATTGCTGAATTTTATTAATTGCCAATGTGCAGGTAATATGCGTAAAGGAAGGAACAAACGATGCTCCCTCTTTCTCGCATCTTGAATCTTAAAGCATAGTATCAAGCTTACTAACAAAAAACTAAGGAAGCTGCAATAGAGCACCCCTGCCCATATATGGAGAGGTGTAATCAGGATTAAAAAACCAATAAAGAAAAAATAGAAGGGGAAAAAACCGAGTAGCACTTTTGGGATTCTCCCTTTGCGTCCGTAGTAAAGAAATTGGTCAAACTCTCCTAGGAGATCTTCAAAAAAGTTGGCTATCCAAAAATAGGATAAAACCGATAGAATAACCCCCTCTAAATGAGTCTGGGAAACTAAAAAAAGCCAGAAAACAGCTGTACTGAAAAGGATAAATCGATACGATTTCCCTTGCAAAAGGTAAAGAAAAGCAAGCCCCATAAAAAAAATTGACAATAGTAAGGCTAGAAGCAAATTCCAATCTAGGAAGTCCCACTGTTCTTCGGGAAGACTTTTAAGCATTCGAAAATAGAATACCGCAGGATGCAATCGGATAGGGAAGTACAGGACCTTTTTTCCCTCTGGCTCCGTATGGAATAACCGATAAACCTTATGCAAATATCCATCGAACCTTGGATCCTCAGGTTGTAATCTGTTAGGGATCTGGGACACGGTAATTTTTTCTATTTTTGAAAAGCTATTAATCTTAACCTGCGCTGTGGGTTCGGAAACTACCTCCCGAAAAATATCAGCTTTCATTCTAGCAAGGATTGCAGATAGATCATCCGTTTCTATTAGCAGAGTATAGTATCCTTTCCATCGACTGGGTCCCGGAAGGTAGGATCCCAGTCCTATAAATACTCCTAAGAGCAAACATAAAGCGATAAGGATACTAGGGGTGTGGTGCCAAATCCATACTTGAAACGTTTGTACTATTCGTGCCCTCATCCATCAACCTACAAACTACAGATACCTAAGGCAATAAAAAATCCAAGAAGAATTCCCACGGAGACCTCGGAAGGGGTATGACCGTGCACCTCCTTAACAGGTTTTAAAGGTATTTTATACCGTTCCAATAGTTCCCCCCGAAGCTGATTTAGAAGTTGCGCTTGAAGGCCTGCGGATCGCCGGACACCAAGAGCATCCCGGATAGTGAGAATACCATAGAACAGTACGACAGCAAACAGGGAGGTATCGATACCTTCTATCATACCCACTGAGGTTGCTAAGGCTGTTACCAAAGAAGAATGACTCGAAGGCATTCCTCCGGTTTTCCAAAAAAGATTCGCCAGAATATCTCTTCCTGTATAAGTATGGGTACGGTATAATTCTACTATTGTTTTAATAAATTGGGCAGAAAACCATGCAGAGAAAGTCGAAAGAAATACAGGGTTCTCGAATAGACGGGTAACTGCGAGGAAAATTCTCCCTGGCATGGTGGTGCTAGTTTCAACGTCCTAGGACTCTTTGTCAAGCCCAAAATGGGAATTCTTGACAGAGGTCGAAAAAAGCTTTTACCCTTCTTCCAGTTCAATCGCCTTAATATGAGGATAAGTTGAATACCTCTACACTTTTTTTTGGAATAGATGACCAGGGTAAACGGATTGACCGCATTTTAAGAAGTCTTTTCCCTAAAATACCTATAAGTCATCTTTACAAAATGCTCCGGACAGGAAAAGCCCGGATTAACGGGAAAAAGGTTCCTCCTACCTACAGGGTGCAGAAAGGAGATAGCCTTTCCTTGCCCCCCGACTTTTCTACCCTAATATCCTTAAGTACTCTACCGGTGATTCGTCCTCCTGCCGGTTTAACTATTCTGTACGAAGATGCAGATTTTCTAGTCGTAAATAAACCCAAAGGTATTGTCACTCATGGGAAAAAGTCTCTCACCTCTCAAGTTCTTAACTACTTGCAAGGTGCGCTCCCTCCCTCTCTTTCCTATGTTCCTGGGCCTCTTCATAGGTTAGATAAAAATACTACAGGAATTGTAGTATTTGGTAAAAGTCTACAGGGGGCAAGGCTTTTTTCTGCGGCTTTACAAACTAGGGAAATAACAAAATATTACCTATCGATTGTTTCAGGAACAGTAAAATCTCCCGTAAGATGGATTCATTCTTTGCAGAGGGATCCTGCAAGGCGCAAGACTGTGCAAGCTTCAAACCTCATAAAAGGAGATTCCCCTCTTAAAGAAAGCCTTACTCAAATCTATCCCGTTGCAATTACCCACCAAATCCCTGGAGGGGCTACCCTTGTTTCCATCCATCTTTTAACAGGGAGAACCCATCAGATCCGAGCTCAGGCAGCATTAGAAGGACACCCATTAGTAGGGGATAGTAAGTATGGCGGGCTTGACCTAAAAGGAGGATACTTGCTCCATGCTTATTATTTAGAACTTCCGGGTAGATTATCTATTTTTGCACCGGTACCTAATAGTTTTGCTAATACGATAAGAAAACTCTTTGGGAATGGACCCTTCTCGTTTCAGGGGTTTACCCTAGGGTAGATGGAGCCTCCATCTCATCTATTTC
The DNA here is from genome assembly GCA_046719195.1 of Spirochaetales bacterium. Classification (GTDB taxonomy): domain Bacteria; phylum Spirochaetota; class Spirochaetia; order DTKZ01; family DTKZ01; genus DTKZ01. The sequence goes on from JBDNDI010000040.1 coordinate 5,473, forward strand.
ACCGTATTCAGGGATATCCCAAGCTGTAATGGTGCACAGGACTTCATCGGTTAAAGGGGAAGCTTCGGCAATACGATTGGCCTGTTTTTCCACTACCCGTTCAAACAAGTTCCGTACGAATCTCCCATTCCCAAAGGTCCTATCTTTTTGTTCGTATTTCTTTGTTATATAAGCCAAAAGCGCTCTTCGGGCTCCCGCAGTAAGGGTAAAACGGGCATTTTCCATAAACACTTCAAAAATCCGTAGGAGTTCCAACGGGGTATAATGATCAAAATAGAAAAACCGGTTAAATCGGGTACGTAATCCTGGATTGGATTCAATAAATTCTCTCATTTCTTCTGGATATCCTGCTACAATAACGGCTATCCTGTCCCTGCAGTCCTCCATTCGTTTTAACAGGGTCTCTATAGCTTCCTGACCAAAGTCTTTCCCGGAGTCTTTACTGCTCAAAGAATAGGCTTCATCGATAAACAAAACGCCATCCAAGGCTTTCTGAAACACCTCATCGGTGCGTATGGCGGTTTGGCCTACATAACCAGCTACAAGCCCTGCCCTATCAGTTTCTACCAGATGCCCCTTCTTTAACAAACCAAGACAACGGTACACTTTCCCTAAGTATCGAGCTATGGTGGTTTTCCCTGTGCCAGGGGGGCCATAGAACACCGCATGAAGGGTAAGGGGCGTTACAGGTAATCCTCGTTTTTCCCGTTCTTTATGTACTTTAATAACATTGATAAAGGTAGTTATCTGCTCCTTTACTTTTTCCATTCCAATAAGGCGATTTATTTTTTCCATTACCTCATCTAAGGTCTCTTCTTCCAGCTCTTCCCGGGTAAGTTGTATCGAGGTGGATTCTGCTTCCTCTTTAGGTATAGATTCTCCTGCTTTTTGTTCTCCGTAGATCAGGGTTCGAATTTTGAGCAAGCGCTTGGCTTGCGCTTTGGTAACTTTTCCATCGGCTTTCATTACTAGTTGGGCAAAGGTATAAAAAGCAGCAGCTAAACGGTCGAAATGATTGGTTCCATTTTGTTCATCATACGCGAGAACATACGCAAGAGATTTTAAATGTGTTTTGGGTTTTGTACCCCCTTTTTTGTAAATTTCGTTGCTTAGAAGTTTCCAATGCTCAAGCAATTCAGCTTTCCGGTAATCCGATAAGGTATCGTACTTGAATAAGTTCACAATTAAATTTCTATCTTTGGCCAAATGCTGCTTTAAAGGAAGAAAACACATTAGTAGAAATAGTTTCGTTTCTTCAGAAATCTGGTAGTCGTATCCAAGACAAGCGTAGGCTAAATACAACAAATCATCAATTAATTTTAGTAAGAAGCTAGGTTCATTGTTAAACCGGTCGTACTCTAAAAGGAGGCCGTTGAGATTCCGAGCCTCCTGCAACAAAAAAGAGAGGTTTTCTTTCGGGTCTAAAATTTTCTGGGTTTCAACCGCAACACCCGTTTCCCCAGAAAGAGAAGGGGATCTTATGCCAGGCTCCGTACCTGGAGAAAGGGTATTCCTAAGAGGAGGCTCAGTAGAGTCTTCCTCTTTGGACTCCGGAGTATCCTTAGAAGTTGGAGTGTCAAAAAAATCGGACAAGGTTTTTAAATGCTGGATAAAACTACGAATATTGAAAGTTCTACCTCCCACTGTAAACACTATTGCCCCTTCCCGCTGCTCAAAAATTAATTGGAAAAATGCTAAGGTTCGCTTTTGTCGGACTGCAGTAATAGTAGCAAGAGGGATTTCCTGCGGAATCGAGTGGGGATCTCCGGAAAGGAAAAAAAGAAGCCTAGAGTTTGTTAGACAGAGAACCCCTGCTTTTCCTGTACCCCCTCCGGGGGTTGCATCGGAGCGAAGGAATCCTTCCAGGAGGTCAAATACCCGTTCGGTATTTTGCAACCTAAATTGTAATGCCTGGAGAAGCTCGTTACGGAAAGAAATGAACTGCCAGTTCCAGATTTCTTCCAGATTTTGCACTAGGGACGGAGTATCCGGCACACACTTACTGTAACAGAAACAAGAAAAAAACACAAAGGGTGTTTAGTATTTCCCTCTTCTCTACACCATGCTATAACCTTCCCTATGGTTAACAATCTACTACTTCTCCTTACTGCGGCGATCTGGGGGTTCGCCTTTGTAGCTCAACGAGTGGGAATGGAACATTGGGGGCCCTTTTTATTCAATAGTATCCGTTTTGCCCTCGGAGCCCTTTCTCTAATTCCTTTATGGTTATGCTATAGCCGGTCAGAGAACAGCTCCTTAACTGTGAAAGATCGTGCCCCTCAAGCTGCCCCCTCTGATACTCCGGTTAATTCCTGGCTTACTAGACTAACTCTCCTTAGAGGTTGGCTTGTGCAGGCTGGATCTCTGAAAGCAGGAGTTTTCTTGGGGCTATTTTTATTAGGAGGAGCAAGTTTTCAGCAGGTGGGAATTCAATACACCACAGCGGGAAAAGCGGGCTTTATTACAGGTCTGTACGTAGTACTAGTGCCTATTCTAGGATCTTTCTTTGGTACCTTTTCCAGTAAAAATCGGTGGATAGGAGCTTTTAGTACTGCAGCAGGTTTGTACCTTCTCAGTGTAACTGCGCAGTTCACTATAAACAGAGGAGATCTACTAGTTTTTTTCAGTGCTTTTTTCTTTACCCTTCATGTATTGTACCTTTCCTGGGTATCTCCCTACCATTCCCCCATCCTTCTTTCCCTTCTGCAGTATGCGGTTGTATCGCTAGGTAGCCTTGTTTTTTCCTTTTTTCATGAAGAGATATACCTTACTTTTACTCTTTCTGCTTGGCTTCCCATCCTGTACGGCGGTATCTTTTCTGTGGGGATTGCCTATTCACTTCAGGTAGTTGCCCAAAAAAAAGCTCATCCTACCCATGCGGCGATTCTTCTCAGTATGGAAGGCCTATTTGCTGCACTGGGAGGAGCTCTTCTGTTAGAAGAGCGGCTGACTGTACGGGAAATGGTGGGAGCTCTATTGATGCTAGCCGGTATGTTGCTAAGCCAGTGGACTCCTAGTGCGAAAGAAAAATGAGATCCTCCTTTATTATTTTTTATATAGTATTTTTTTCTGTATATTCCTTGATACAAGTCTATCTTGGATTCCATGGATGGAAAATCCTAAAAGCTTTTATCCCCTCCGTCTCTTTCTCGCTGTATTGTTTGCTTTTTTCCCTTTTAGCGTATTCCTACCTAATCTCCCGATTGCTGAATCATCATCTTCCTGAGCCTCTTTATCGATTTTTACATTTTGTGGGGGCTTACTGGTTGGGAGCTATGTATTATTTGTTCTTATTTTTTCTTTTTTACGACCTGCTGTATTTGCTTCTGCCTCCTATTCGTTCTACCTTCGCCACTCGTATGGCAGGGGCCCTTATTGTTTTTACGGTAACCCTATTACTTAGTTATGGAACCTACATCGCCCGGTCTCCCCGAATTACCTCTTACCATATCAGCATAAACAAACCCGCTCCGAATCTAGAAAAACCAACCTTAAAAATTGTATTTGTTTCCGATCTACATTTAGGAACCTTAATCGGTAACTCTCGATTAGAAGACCTGGTGGATACAATTCAAGAGCTCCAGGGTGACATTATCCTTTTAGGAGGAGACGTATTAGACGAAGATTTAGGCCCGTTTGTCAAGCAAAATATGATGGCAACTCTTGCCCGGCTTAGCCCGCCCCTAGGGGTATACGCTATTCCTGGAAACCATGAATATATTGGCCGACACCTTACAGAGTTTTCCGAGTATTTAAAATCTGCGGGCGTACAGATACTGATAGATCAAAAGGTGGTTTTAAAAGATTCCTTAGTTCTGATAGGAAGGGACGACCTAGCTGCGGAAAGGTTTATAGGACGGAAAAGACTCCCGTTACCCGAGCTTCTTTCTAATGTGGATACAAGCTTACCGATTATTTTACTCGATCATCAACCTTTTCGTCTTGAGGAGGCGGAACAAGCAGGGGTAGATCTTCAACTTTCCGGGCATACCCATCGGGGGCAATTATGGCCGAACCACCTTATTACCCGTAAAGTATACGAGCTAGATTACGGGTACAAGCAAAGAGGGAATACCCATATAATCGTCTCTTCAGGTTTCGGTACCTGGGGGCCTCCCATTCGTTTAGGAAGTAATTCCGAAATCGTAGTTATTGAGATAACCTTCTCTAAATAATCTACGGAAACGTAAAGGCCCTTTTTATATTGTGTTTGAATCAGTATAAGGACCTCTTTTATACTCCCCTTCTTAACTTTTTTCTAAGGAGATTTTGGTAAAACAAACGCCCTTTCATTTAAACTAAAGGGCTCTAAACCGAGCAGGGCATCAATCGGATGGGGACGATGTACCCGACCACCCACACCAGAGATACTTTTAGATACTAGCCCCCCTTGAGGCCCCGGTGGGGTAAGATTAGTAATAGCCACCTGGGTTTGTTCAGATATCATGATCAATGCTGGAGTTTGAAATACATATCCATCAAAAATACCTTTGGTATTTAATGCCAAAAATACCGTGCTATTTTCATAATTACCTGTTCCTAGGCTGACATGAGGCGCAGGATCATTCAATGGAACTCCGGCGTAGGCTAATACTTCCGTCTCCCCAAAGTATTTTTGTTGGTTAAGCAGAACATACACCGCATCCCCTGCCAAAAGATTTGCTTTTCCCTGAGTATCGATGGGGGGGAAGCTACCCCGAGGGTAAAGGTTTGAGGGAGAAAGGGCCGTGAAATATCTCGGATAGACATATCGGATATTGCCATCCGAATCGGTAAGTTTGTGTTTATAGCCATACAGACCTGTAGACTGATTCAGGAGATTTGCTAGAAGCCAGGTACGAAAAATATGTTTCCAATTCCATCCCTCTCCCATGAATTCCGTAGGTACATCGGGTACATATTTCACGAACGCATTCACCACCGCTCTATAATCACTATAGATATCTTGTAAAATCTCTCTATAAATCAGAGGAATACCCGCCTGTATCCGAAGCCACTGAAAAAAGAGATATACTGTGGAATAATTAACTAGAGGGTTCCCCCACCTACCCCAGGAGACAAAGTACTGTCCCCAGAGATTTTCGTCTTTTAAAGGGTTATACGACTGGCTAACCGTAATTTGGTACTGGACCTGGTTAAAATAATCGATCTTCCAGTCCACGTGCCTTCCTAAATACAAGTACTCCGCTGCGGCCGATAAGCCTTCGTTGATCCACGTATCCATGGGAGATGCCTTTTGCCGAATTACTTTTTCACTGTAATTCACCAAATGTTGCAGTTCATGGGCCATAGTTATTTTTAAATCCTGCAGGGCTACAGTATCTATTTCTCCTGAAAGTTTTCTAAGTCCTGGATACGTATCTAAAAACAACATATCGGCTTCGTTGGAATACCTAGAGTTGCTTAAACTAAGCATATGGGTTTGATCAAAATAGCCGGCGACATAGGCGTTATTGGTCTGCGGATCATACCCGTCTTGAATATCTAAAAGTAATAGAATCACCTTCCCGTTTCTGTCTACATCATAGGGCTCTCCAAAATACTCCTTTACCACCGGATACACTTTCTCATCAAACTCTTTTCCAATTTGCCCCGCTACCTTTTCCACTTGCGGGATTTTATTTTGTTCATCTTCTGCGATATACACCAGGCATTGGTCACCTGTATAAAGAAGATGGCCTCTTACCGAAACCCAGGAACCTGTTAGTGTTTGTGCATTGAAGGTGCGTTCAAGAGGTATATACACAGTGTCTCCTGATCCTCCCCAGAATAACTCACAGGAGATAAAGAGAAAAAAAAATCAGCACCTTCCCTCCGAGCTTAAATAACGAAAAAAACAGTCGTACTATACTCTTAGTCCCTAACCAAGATAAATACATATAAGTAATGTACTACTCAAAAGTCCAGTAATCTATAGAAAAGAGTGTTTTCTGTTGATAAATGCCCTTACAATCTGTACACTCAAGGGGGGGCAGAAATCCGCCCATCACCATACCAATAGGAGTTAGATTATGGCAGAAACTTCTGAAATTTTGGGCAAAATAGGATTCGACTCTGAGGGGAAGGCACAGGTACGAGAGCCGATCTTTATTAGTTTATCTAGTTTTAAAAAATCAAAATATTTAGATATAAGAAAATACTATGAGAAAGACGGGCAGTGGCTTCCCACACAAAAAGGGGTAACCCTTCACGGAGAGCAGTTTAACGAAATGCTTAACTTATTGAATTCTCATAAACAGCAGATTGAAGAGTGGTTATTGTAAGTTACCCCTGCCTCTCTAACTGTCTTTAAAAACTTTGTTACGGGCTGGGTTAAAATTTCTTCAACAAATCTGAAATTTTCATTCAATAAATATTGATTTTTCTACTCCCTTTAATTACAGTTTATAAAATGACTAGGTCTAATTCACTCGTCCCCAACCAAACTATTATTGATCTTTGTAAAAAGATATTTAAAAAACATCCCGACCATATTCATTATACAGCCGTTGCGGTTCGGGAGATACTATATGCCTTTGGACTTGAGCCTTCTATAGATCCAGAGTTGCAGAAACTGCTGCAACTCCCTTCAGAATCGCATCCCGTTGAATCCGATGGTGCTACATCATCCAATAGAGAATTATTTCTAGAAGAGGAACAATTCCGTAAAGAAATTATAGATTTTTACATTCCTAGGCAGTTAATCGATGCTATTGTTGCCAATCGAGGCATCCCCAAAGATTCCATAGAAACACAAATCGGAGTAGGTTTCATCGATGTAGCAGATTATACTTTCCTTGCCAAGTTTCTAAGCCCTAAAGAAAACCAAATACTTCTAAATGGCTTGTATACATCTTTTGCCCATATTCTAAAAAAGCATGGGGGATTCCTCAACAAAACCGAAGGTGATTCTATTATGTTCCATTTTGGGGGTTTAATAGATCCCAAAGTTAAAAATCTTTCCCCCCAGAAAGCTCTTACCTATATAAGTTCTGAATTGTTCTACACCTGTGTGGAAATGCAAAAAACCTGTGATTTGTTTAACGAGGCCAACCCCGCTCTTATAGATCAATTAGTGGAACAAGAAGAAAAAGATGCAGTTCAGGCTGCTTTTCAGATCATACATTTTATGCGTAACGAATCTGT
>JBDNDI010000041.1:0-12340 GCA_046719195.1 Spirochaetales bacterium
TGTAGCTCCTCTATTAGGAAGCTATGTGAGTGTTCATTTTGGGGTTCAAGAAGTTTTTTTGGCTATGAGCCTCGTACTGTTCTTAAGTTGGAGCTTGAGCGAGTATATATATGGACGAAGCATCTTGAAAGTTTTACAGAAACTAAGAAAAGAAAAGCCCTGTTAGAACTTAAAAAATAGGAAGTATGATGGGCTTTAAAGTCTGCCGAATTTAGGAGGTCATTCCATGATTCCTGAGAAAAAAAATCTATTTTCCGAGCCTTCCTGGGTAATCCGGAGCGATGAGGTAGAACTAGCCGTTACGGAATTGGGCGGCCACATGGCCCCAGTAACCTTTTTTCGTAATGATCGGCCGTTTCAGCCCTATCACATAAATCCCTGGCACACCGAAAATCTACCCATAGACACTCCCGTACTCAAGCCCTTACGGGGCGATTTCTTCTGCATGCCTTTTGGAGAGCGCAACTCCTACAGGGATGAAACCCACGAGGTGCATGGCGAGACTGCCACCGGAATATGGTCTTTTAAAGATGGGGGCAGAAAAGGAGAAGGGGTATATATAGCCCTCACCATGGATACAAAAGTTCGAATAGGGAGAACTACAAAGATTTTACAATTGGTAGATGGACACAATGCAGTCTATTGCCAACATATTTTAGAAGGTTACACAGGAAAAATGTGTTTAGGGCATCATGCAACTCTCGACCCCCATGGAGAAGCCGATACCATGTATATTTCCACTAGCCCGATCAAGTTTGGTCTAACCAATCCCCATCTTATGGGGCAAGAAAATAACGGGGAATACTACGCTTTAGAATCCAATAAAAGTTTTAAAGAATTAGAAAAAGTACCTACAGTATGGAAGGAATATCCTTTCGATGATCTAACCGTGTTTCCCCGGCGTCGTGGTTTTGTAGATATTGTACAAGTGTATAACAAAAAAAGAAAAAAGCCCGGTTGGGTATGCGCAGTGTACCCTAAAGAAGGGTTCTTGTGGTACGCAATCAAGGATCCGCGGATACTTCCCTCCACGGTTATATGGATGGAAAATCATGGTAGACACCAACCTCCCTGGAACGGGAGAAATTGCTGTATAGGGATAGAAGATGTATGTGCCTATTTGGCTCTTGGTTTACGGGAGTCTACCCGCAAAAATCGGGCTTCTGAAAAGGGTATCCCCACCTACCTAACTCTATCTGAGAAACGACCCACTGTAATAAACTACATTCAAGGGGCGGCAAAAATTCCTAAAGGATTTGATAAAGTTCGCAAAATAAAGATGGAAAACGGCGAAGTTACCTTTTACTCTTATTCGGAAAAAAGGGTAACAGTACCTTTGTACCCGTGGTTTATCTATACGGGGACCTTCGAGGCGCCCCTAGAACAACCCTAACCTATTTTCATTAAAGGAGAGTATTATGCTTGTGAAACGATCCTCCATGCCTGTAAAAGAAACAACCCTCCGGGGCGGTCCGGGCACTCTGTTTATGACAGATTTAACTGGGGGAGTAGGGCCTTGTAAAAATTGCCGATTATTATCGTATGTCCGAATCCCACCCGGTGCCGGAATCGGTCTTCATCGCCACGAACACGAAACAGAATATTATATTATCTTAGAGGGAGCGGGAGTGGTTATGGATAATGGGAAAGAAGTACAGGTTACTGCGGGTGACTGTGTTATTACCGGACATGGATCAGAACACTCCATACTTAATAATCAAAGCACGGATCTTCGGTTAATAGCCGTGATTATCACCCACAGCACACCCTAATCTGATCTTGGATAGATAAAGAGGAGGACGTATGAGCGAACAATTCCGTACTTCTATTTGGGATAGACATGGAGTTATCGGTGCCATTGTGGGACAATGTAAAGTCCCCCGGATGGCAAGGGTGGAACAGCACTTTGAAGACAATACGTTGAAAAATATTCCTGCAACTATTGCCCAAGAATTCCAAAAGAAAGAAATTGCCTCTCGTATTAAACCCGGCATGCGAATTGCTGTTACTTCTGGCAGCCGGGGAATTGCCCACATTGCCCAAATCACCAATGAGATAGTTAAGCAAATTCTAAAATTAGGGGGTAAGCCCTTTATTTTTCCTTCTATGGGAAGCCATGGCGGGGCTACTGCCGAGGGACAACGAGAAGTTTTGGAAAGTTATGGTATAACAGAACAAACCATGGGAGTGCCCATAGTTTCCAGCATGGAAACTGTAATTGTGGGTTATACCCCCGAGGGCAAACCTGTGTACATAGACAAGCATGCTATGGAAGCGGATGGTATTGTAGTAGTAGCCCGAATCAAACCCCATACCGCTTTTCGGGGCACATGGGAAAGCGGCTTATTGAAAATGATGGTTATTGGAATGGGGAAACAGAAAGGGGCAGAGAGCTGTCACAATGAAGGGTTTGGCCGTATGGCTTACAATGTAGAGGTGTATGCGGATGTAATTATGTCCAAAGCCAATATCCTTTTTGGAGTAGGTATTGTAGAAAATGCGTTTGACGATACCTGCCTTATTGAAACTATTCTGCCCCAAAACTTTAAAAAACGGGAAGCCGAACTGTTGAAACTTGCTAAAGACCTCATGCCCAAAATTCTCCTTCCCAAGTTCGATATTCTTATTGTTGATCAGATAGGGAAAAACTTCTCGGGGGACGGAGCAGATCCCAATATTACAGGAACCTACTGCACTCCGTATGCTTCCGGAGGTCCGGAATTTCAACGGTATGTTATTTTAGACCTCTCGGACGAAACGCATGGGAACGCCATAGGTATTGGAATGGCCGATTTTACCACTAAACGAGTATTCGATAAAACCGATTTCGATGCAACCTATCCCAATGCACTCACGGCTACTGTAGTGAATGGGGTAAAAATGCCTATGGTTCTTAAGAATGATCGGGAAGCCCTTCAAGCAGCCATCTTCTGTTGTACAAATATTGACAAGACTAAGCCTAAAATTGTACGCATTAAAAACACTTCTCATATCGACGAAATTATGGTATCGGAGGCTTTGCTTGAGGAAGCTCGAAAGCATTCCCAAATGAAAGTCCTAGAAGAACCCAGAGAACTACCCTTTGACAAAGATGGGAATCTGTCGTTCGACTGGTGATGCATGATGTAGCTTGAAACAAATATGATTGCCCCACCCATTCTAACATGTGTCTCTTCTTTTCTCTATATAGCGATCTCGCCCAAAAAAGGAAGGGGGGTGTTTACCGCTTCCCATATTGGGGAAGGGGAGGTAATCGAAGTGTGTCCCGTTCTGCTTTTTAATAATTCAGAGGACGTGCAGCATATCGAAGCCACTCCCCTTGCCGACTATTACTACCGGTGGAATGATGAGACGAATGCCCTTGTTCTAGGATATGGATGTCTGTATAACCATTCCTATAAGCCGAATGCTTACTATCGCCGGAACTATGCGGAACAAACGATGGAGTTCATCGCTCTACGGGACATTCGGGAAGGAGAAGAAATCCTAATCAATTATAATGGCGACCCATACTGCATGGATCCTCTCTGGTTTTCCGGAGTGGAAGAATCATCTTCCTAGACAGGACAGATGAAAGGCAGAAGATATGGTACGTTTGGATCTGGAAGAGATTGCTGCAGTTCTTGAAGGGCTGGAGGAGACGATCATCTATAAACTCATTGATCGTATTCAATTTAAACGTAATGAAGCGGTATACACCCCTGGTAAAAGCGGTTTCCCAGGGGAAACAAAAAGTCTCTTCGAACTGCGTTTACAGTACCAAGAGGAGATGGATTCTCTTTTTGGCCGGTTTACCGTACCAGAAGAAAGACCCTTTACCTCACCTCTACCTCCCGCTAAACGAAAACGGCTAGATCCTAACTGCCCCTTCCCTCTTCAGGACTTTAATGTAGTAAATCTGACAGCCCAAATACTTGCCGATTACCTTGCCTTACTGCCTCGTATATGTCCTCCAGGAGATGATGGCCACTATGGTTCTAGCTGTGAACACGATGTGTATGCTCTTCAAGCTATTTCACGCCGGATACATTACGGTGCTTTTTATGTAGGAGAGGTGAAGTTCCAGTCTAATCCTACTCTATTTACTACCCTCCTTAAGCAGGGCGACAGGGAAGCACTTTTAAAAGCATTAACCCGAAAGGAAGTGGAACAGAAAATACTAGAACGGGTGCGTGAAAAAGCAGTGACAATTCAAGCCACAATTCGTACCCCTGTCCGAACTCAATTAAAGGCTGAAGTAGTCTCTGCATTTTACCGGGACACTATAATACCCCTTACCAAAGAAGGGGAGTTGCGATACCTGCAACAACGGGTATAGCCTATACCAGGTCGGCAATCTCTGCATCTATAAGATTAATGAGGTCCTGAGGGGATAGTTGAATTTGTATACCCAAAGCCCCTCCACTGATAATGATATAGGGCTTTCTCTCACAAGACTTATCTATAAAGGTGCGATACCGTTTCTTCATTCCAATGGGTGAACATCCTCCCCGTAAGTACCCCGTTAGAGGAAGCAATTCCTTCACCTCAACCAGTTGAATTTTCTTTACTCCAGTAATATGGGCAGCTTTTTTCAAATCCAATTCTTTAGGGCCTGGAAGGCAGAACACCACAACATCTTTATCTGCACGACAAACTAGCGTTTTAAATAGGTCTTCCGGCGGTTTTTGTAATTTTTCGGCCACTGAGCAAGCATCAATGTTCCCATCCGAGGGATCATAATACAGAAGGATATGGGGAACCTGCTTTGTTTCTAGAAGGCGAATCGCATTTGTTTTTATATGCTTTGGTTTCTCTGCCATCCTTTTTCCTTTGCCACCAAGTCTACCAAATCTAAGCTTCCTAATTGAAGTAATCGCTTATACTCTCCTTGTAAAGTCTCTGCAAGTTTATGGGGAGCATCTGTTTCTTTGCCTTCCGGGGTAGTGTCTACGAAGACCACATGTATCTTTTCTTTAGCAATTAACCGAGAAAGTTGTAACAATTCCTGATTTCTGTCTGCTCCCGGCACTAAAGGTACGTTCCCTTCCCCATCCGATAGAATTATTAAAACAACTCTCTGATGTGGATGCTTGAATCGCTCTTTCTGTATTATTTTCCAGGCTGTAAAAAGACCATCCGCTAAGGGAGTAGCTCCATAGGGCCTTAGTTCTTTTAGCCTAGGCTTTGCAAGAGCAATGCTCGGGGTAGGAGGCACAATTACTTGTGCTTTTTCTCCCTGAAAGGCAATTAGACCTACTTTGTCTCTCCGGACATAAGCCCCACTTAACAGTAAAAGTACAGCTCCTTTTGCAGCTGCTAATTGATTTGAGACATCCATCGATTCAGAAGCATCTACAAGAAAAAGGACAAGACGATTTCCTCCGGATAACCGCACCTTTTCCTGTAGATCTGACTTGGTAATTTTTATTTTGGGGACAGAGTCAAAGGTTTGATAGAACGGTTTTTGTGGAGCGGCCGGTTCTTCCGGCATAAACCCTGTGGGGTCAGTGGCTGGCTCTCCGGGCATAACCCCTATGGGGACAGAGGCAGGATGTTGAGGATCGGTCGGCTTGCTGTCCATACTCTTACCAGGGGAGACAGAGGCGAGGGGTAAGGGCAGTTGAGGGTAGTCTTGGGTTACAACCCTGAGAGACCCAGGTAAGGGACTCTCAGGAATAGAGGCAAGATAAGGGGTATAAAGAGAAACGGGCTTATAGGCTTTTTGCTCTGCAGCCCTTCGCAAGGCCGCTACCCGCAAAGTAGCATCTAAAGCAATTTCTTGAACTCTAGAGGGGTTTTTCATGGGACGACTTCGTACATACTTACCGGAAGAACTTTCCTTTGCCCTTTCGTTCCTCCGTCCCCTTCCTGCTAATTTTTTTCGTAAGGAAGAAAGCTCAAAGGGTTCATTAAACTGTAATACTTGAGCTGGAATTATATTCGGAGTAGTTTTTTTTTAAGGTATTCAAACACAATACTACCTGCTGCTGTACTTCCGGGGACCTGCATTTGCTCCAGCACTAAAGGATCTATGCCGTATTCCTCCTCATATAGGGTTTCCTCTTCTTGGCGGGCAAGTTTTCTTGCTTCCTCTGCCAATCTTTCCGCTTCCGTCCCTTTACGGGCTGCTTCTTTACCGGCCAATTCTCCCGCCTCTTTTAAATTTTCGGCCTCCGTCCCTTTTCTGCCCAGATCATATTTATCTCCCCCTTCTCTGTTCCTAGTATGAGTATCCCTAGCAAGGGGAGTGTGACTCACCTCTCTAAGGCTGGTTCTTTCACGGGCCGCTTCTCCGCGGTTCCCTTCTCTACCGCCCGTTTCTCCGCGGAAAGCTCCTCCGTCCCCAATATAGCCTTCTCCCATTTCACCTCCGTCCCCCGAAAATAACGCCTCAATTCGATCGATAATCTTTCCCTCTTCCTGAAAAGGCCCTACCTCTATCCGGTGAGGTAGAACCAGGAGTGCTGCTTCCCGAATATGCTCCATCTGGATCTGAGGAGCTTCAGTAAAGGAAGCTAAAGCACGGGCTGTTTTAAAAAGGGTTAGTTCAGTTCTATGACCTGCTGTGCCTGCCCGCTGGGCGATATCGACAATTTTTGTTAATACTTCATCTGTAATCGGATATTTCTTTAAACGTTCCCTAGCTTCTATTATACATTCGGATAAGAGCCGATCGGCAACTTCCCACTTTTCAGCAAACTCCAAAGGATTATTCTCGAACTGGATCTTCCTGCGAACAATTTCCGATCGGTCGATAGCGTTTGCCAAAGTAGAAACATGAACGCAGAGACCGAACCGATCTAGAAACTGGGGACGGAGCTCTCCTTCTTCTGGATTCATAGTTCCGATTAATAGAAAACGAGCTGGATGAGTATAGGATACCCCTTCCCGTTCCACCCGGTTTATTCCCGTAGCAGCGGCATCTAGTAAAAGATCCACTAAGTGGTCCTCCAGCAAGTTCACTTCATCAATGTAAAGAATCCCCCGGTTGGCCATAGCCAAAAGTCCTGGCTCAAACCGCCGACTCCCTTCGGCAAGGGCCACTTCCCACTGAAGGGTTCCCACAATTCGGTCTTCCGTAGCATTTAAAGGAAGGTTTACTAAAGGAATCGGAAGGATATCCTCTTCAAAAGTATGATTCTTTTCGTACTGCAACCGACAACTGGCACAAAGATCATCAAGATCTTCGGGGGAGCAGTGGTATATACATCCTTTAACAACCTTAATAGGAGGCAGAATGGATTGGAAAGCCCGAACTGCTGTCGTCTTTCCCGTGCCCTTCTGCCCCCGAATTAGCACCCCCCCTATCGAAGGATCAACTGCATTAACTATAAGCGCTGTTTTTAACGCCTCCTGTCCCACTAAAGCAGAAAAAGGAAAAGAGGGCTGTTTCATACTTTTCGGCCTCCGTCTACTCTGCCTCTTCTAGATAACCACCTTTCCACGCTAAAGCCCTCCTCCCGCGGTACGTCCAATCCCGCCCCTTATAACCAACCACCTTTTCATCTCCAAGCTCCGTCCCCAAGCCTCTTAAGTCTCTTTCGGCCGGACCCACAACCCGAGTAGTTGTACACCCACTACAAGGAGGGTGGAAATGCCTATCATAATAATTCCCAAAGCAGATAATCTTCCCCATAATCCATCTTCAGAAAAGCGTAATATTTGTACTGCCAAGACTTCGGAACCAGGTCGGGAAAGAACTACAGACAGGGTCAGTTCTCTAAAAAACATAGTGGCCATAAGCACCCAACTAGATACCAAAGCGGGTATAAGTAAGGGGAGAAGAATCCGGCGCAGAGTAGTTAAAAACGAAGCTCCTGCTACACGGGAAGATTCTTCGAGGTGGGGATGGATCTGGATAAAGGCACTAGTAAGAGGTCGAATACCATAGGGAAGGTAGGTTGAAATATAGCCTATTAGCAAGGCCCAAAGGCTAGCATACAGGGGAGTACGGACAAAAAACCACATAAATCCTACACCGATAACTATTCCTGGAAAGGAAAAGGAGAGAAAGCTTAGGGTTTCCAATATACCACTGACTTTTCCTTTTATGCGAACCAAGATATAAGAAATAAATACCGAAAGAACCAAACCTAGGGTAGCTCCCCCTACCCCTAACAGCACGCTATTTCTCAAAGACACAAGAGAAAGGGGATCTTTTAATACCGCCACCCAATGACGGCTAGTGAGCAAAGAAAAGGCGCGGGCGCTAGGAACCATAGAATAAGGAACTAAAGATATATATAAGAGGGTAAGAACAGGTAAAACAATCAGCACTACAGAGAGAAGTAGGAGAAAAAGAAAAACCGGTATTTTTGCCTTTTTTAAAGGAATAACGGAGGGCTTAAACCCTCTTCCCTGAATGGTTACAAATTTTTCGCTCGCCGAAGTAAGTCGACGGTAAAGATAAATGAGGATTACCGAAGTAAGGAGAACACTAACGCCCAACGCAGCTGCCTTTCCGTAGTCGGCTTGAAAACCGGTAGCGATTAAACGGTACAAATGGGAGGCAAATACATAGATACGGCCAGGCATACCAACAACCGAAGGAACTGCAAACGAAGCCAAACATCGAATAACACAAAGTGTAAAGGCTGCAAGGATAGCGGGCCGTAAGACGGGTAGAGTGATTCGAAAGAAGGTGTGACCAGGAGTTGCCCCACATACCCGAGAAGATTCTTCGAGGGTAACATCGAAGCTTGCCATAGCGGGGGCTAAAATCAGATAGGCAATAGGTAAGTCCAACAACCCCTCAACCAGAATCATGCCGGGCAAGGTATAGATGTTTAGGGGAGCAGAGGGTAAAGAAAACAACTGTTTTAACCAAAGGTTCAATACCCCATTTGAAGGATTCAGCAGCAAAACCCAACTAACGGAGAAAAGAATATGGGGAATCATCATGGGTACTACCGATAGGGTCCGAAACAGAAAGCGTAAGGGAACATCCGTCCGATTATTCAAATACGAAAGAAATAAGGCTAATACAGTTGAAAACAAAGCTGAACCCATTACAAAGATGGCGGTATTAGAGAGCACCTCTAAAATAGAGGGATCCGAATACACCTGCATATACTTTTCTAAAGTAAACTCCCCTACAGCTGTTAAGCCTTTAGAGAAACTGCCAAGAATGAGCATAATTACCGGGCAAAGGGTTAAAAAGCCCACGATCCCTATTACAAGCAAAGGTCCTACCTTATGTTTGCCCTGCATCGGATTAATCCTCTAGGCCTACCAGGAAAGTATGTTGTACAGGAATTCGTAAAGACACGGCATCCCCTTCGGCAAAAGTCTCCTCAAGATTGATGCGTACAATAAATTTTTGTTCTTTTAAAGAAATCTCCCCTTCAAAAGCGTCCCCTATAAACAGCAGGGTCTCTAGTTTACCTCCCTCAAGCAGATTGTGAGTATTAGGATTTACCGTAGTCTGTACTTTCGGATTTAGAACCGTAATGAACTCTGGCCTTAAACATACAAGTACAGGGCTTCCTACAGAATAGGACTCCTCGGGGCACCGTACCAATCCCAACTCTGTCCGCACTACCGTTGTTCCGCTGCTATGCTCCTGTATGGTTCCGGGAATTAAGTTTGCTCGACCCATAAAATCTGCTACAAATTTATTTTTCGTTTTAAAATACATATGATGGGGACTGCCAATATCTATAATTTTTCCTTGTCGCATAACCGCAATTAGGTTAGATAATGCTAAGGCTTCTAATCGGTCATGGGTTACATACACAGCGGTAATCTGTAGTTCGGTTAAAAACTTTTTTAGTTCCTTGCGGGTTTCTTCCCTAAGTTTTGCATCTAAGTTAGAGAGAGGCTCATCAAACAAAATGACTTTCGGTTCTGCTACCAAAGCACGGGCAAGTGCAACTCGTTGCTGTTGCCCCCCTGATAATTTGGTAGCAGGTCTTTTTTCAAACCCCTCTAATTGAACAAAGGATAACACTTTTGACACCTGTTTTTTTATCTCTTCTTGAGGTACTTTCCGGACCTGTAAGGGATACGCGATGTTGTCGAAAACCGTCATATGGGGCCAAATGGCATAGGTCTGAAACACCATACCTAAGCCCCGCTTTTCTACAGGTACAAATATACCCTTCTGGGAAGAAAACACAACCTCGTCTCCGATACGTATTTCTCCTGCATCTGGAGTCTCTAACCCCACTATGCATCGTAATAAGGTTGTCTTTCCACACCCAGAAGGACCCAAGAGAGTGAAAATATGGTTAGCAGGTATAGTGAGATCCACATCATCCAGGGCTTTAACAAAAGTGCCTTCGGAAACAAAATGTTTCCGAAGGCCTGTGATTCGTATTTCCATAACAGAACCTGATTATTTTATTTCAAAAATCTTTTTGAATTCATTCCCCCATTTTTGTATCTCTTCATCAGAAAGTTCTCGAATGGGGATTACCTTGGTTTTATCAATGCCCTCAATAGGAGGATACACTCCCGGGGCTAACACATACTCCCCTACATCTCGGGCAAGGATTTCTGCTGCTTCCCTGGAAAGCCAGTAATCCAGAAAGGCCCTAGCTGCACGGGGCTGAGGAGCCCTGGCAGAGATACCAATAGCTCGGGGGGTTCCCATCATGGGTTGCCCTTGAAGCCGCGCATAATCGAGAGGAGCCGGAGCCTTAGTGACAATATACTTGGGCATGGAGATACCAATGTGCTTTTCTCCACTTTCGATGGGTGCAGGCGTAGGTCCAAAAGAAGCTACCAGCATGGGATTATTGGCGGCTAGCCCTCGCAAAAAGGCCGTCCACTCTGCTTCATTAGTAAGGACATTCTCTTTTAATCCCACTAGCCAGCTTATGGTCGTAGCATGGTTAGAAGGGTTAGCCATTACGATGCGATTTTTCCATTTAGGATCCGCTAGATCCTGGTAGCGATTAGGAACCTCTTCTTTTTTAACCAATTCTTTGTTGTAAATAAGTCCCACATATTCTATCCCAAAAAGGTATAAACCATCCCTCTTGGCCCAATCAGGATACCCGGCCGCCTGGGGGGAATTATATTTGGCCAGCACGCCTTTAGACTGCAGGAGTTCCATGACCGGTACAGGAGCCTGAATTAAGTCGGCCATAAGCTTACCTGCTTCAAACTCGGTAAATACGGTGGCTAAAAATTTTGCTGTAGAAATTCGGGTGTACTCTACTTTTATACCCGTTTTCCGGGTAAAAGCCTCCATTACCGGCTCAATGGCAGTAATGTTGGCGTAAAGTGCCACTTTAGGTTCCAAAGGGGGCGTTTCTTTCGTAGCAGCAGGGGCCTCTTTAGGGGTTGCAGGAGCAGCTTTAGGCTTTTCCTTAGTTCCTCCGGCAAAGACAATAGAGTTAATAAGTAGAGCAATTAGAAATAAAGCAAATCGTTTCTGTTTCATACTTTACTCCTTCAAGAATAGGTTTTACCTTAAAAACCTAACATATTACCATTAATTTGTCATTCTGTTCTTGTTAGAAAATTGTTAACCGATTCCCGGTTTAGGATTGGGGACGGAGGGTTGCTCGGAGGGCGGTTTATTTCCACCCCCGTGTTTGGTTTGGGGACGGAGCTGCGGTGTAAGGACAGAGCTGTATAATAAGTACCTAGTCAGCCCCTTCTTCCAATCATGGGATTGCAAGACCCTATTTTAGGCTATTTTTAGGAGATGGAGGAAATCTTACGCTTTCTCTGATGAACCGTTGTGGAGAAAACACGGGAAATCAAAGGGCTATCTCGGAATTAACTTCCAAGACAGCCCCAGAACAGACAAAAACCAATTTAGGTTCGACTTAAAAAAAATGGGGATTAGTCTTTCCAGTATCTCGCCATTCTGTCTTGTAGATTCTTTCGATACGCTTCCCAATTGGTAATAGGATATTTAGCCAATCCTTCCTCGCAGGCTGCTTTTGCCACAGCTACGGCTTCCCATTCGATCACCCTCGGATCAAAGGGCTTCGGCACAATATAATTTGGTCCGAAGCTGAAATCTTTCCCACCATACGCTGTCTTTACTTCCTTTGGAATAGGTTCCTTTGCTAAAGCGGCTAAAGCTCTGGAAGCAGCTAGTTTCATACCTTCGGATATTTTTACCGAACGCACATCTAGCGCACCTCGGAAAATAAAGGGAAACCCTAGGACGTTATTTATCTGATTGGGATAATCGCTCCGTCCTGTAGCCATGATGATGTCGGAACGGGTTGCCATTGCAATTTCATATTTTATTTCAGGATTTGGATTGGCCATGGCGAAAACAATAGGATTTTTAGCCATGCTTTTTAGCATTTCTGGGGTTACACAATCTGCAACCGATAACCCAATAAATACGTCTGCCCCCACCATGGCGTCTGCTAAAGTTCGTGCCTTGGTA
>JBDNDI010000042.1:0-12323 GCA_046719195.1 Spirochaetales bacterium
GCATTCGCCGACTGCATTGGAAACTCTTTGCCCATAGCGGGGAACTTTTTCTGCGTGTTCGAGAAGAAGATCCCCCACCCACTGAAACGGTATATCTGCATTTTGACCCTACCTTGCCCGAGGGGCTAAAACAATTAGAGGAACTAGAAGCTGTAGACCGAATGGCTTCTATAGGTGCCCGAGCAATATTAGATCTTTGTAAGCAAAGGAAACGGATTGCGCTTTCCTTTTATTCCCCTTGGTTCGCTCCTCCACTACTGTGGATAGAACCTAGCCAACCAAAATCCGGTTTAGAAGCCTTGGCTCGCTTGTATCCCTCAACCGCTAGCTCTTCCACCGATCAGAACTCGAATGCTTTTGCATTAGTTTCTAACTATAAGAAATGTAACAGTTCGTTGACCCAAAAAGGAAAGGGCTCCTACCTCCCCGCATCCTCCGGCAGGTATTTATTTATTTTTTTAGGTTCACCGGACATAGAAAAAGCTTTACAGGTTAGTACAAACCGTATTGTGTGTGTCCATCCGTTCGGAAACGGTCGCAATCGCAAACTGTCCAAAAGGGTACAAAGAAAGTTGCAGGCCTCCTTTTATCAATGCGTGGGAGTTTCGTATGTCGAAGTGGTCTGAACCTACATCTGAAAGAATACATAAAGGTATTCCGTTCCTTCTGCGGACTTGTCTCTGGCTTTACCTCGTATTGCACGGGTATCTACATTTTCAGGAGTTTCTATCTCCCTATGCGGCTATTTTGTTTGGTCTAGGAGGGGTGTTACTAGGATGGGGAATGTATCGACTCTCCCTCCCCTTACCCTGGGCCTTCCTTGGAGGAATTGCTAGCCCCTTTTTACTCTACTTTACGGTTCGGGCTCTCCTAGAGGGATTAGCAGCTACTAACCTGGGGATGCTGGATTCCCTCCTCCTAGGGTGGGATCAGTCTTTTCATTTTATGATTATTCCGCTAGAACTACTATTTCTTTTTACCTTACTTTATTTCCGTATCCCTGCTTTTGCCACCCTTGAATCCGCATTGCGTGGTCTTGCACTAGGAGCCTTATTTTTTACTGAAGGCTTTTTCCGTTTCAATCTTTATACCCATCCCTTACCGGAAGCTCTCTCTATTCTGATTTTCCTTACAGGAGAGATTTTGTTCTTAGCTCTTACCGCTTCGGCAGGAGCTAGCCAATCAAAAAAATCACAATTTAAAGGCACAATTTTCCGACTCAAGCTTTTTCGTACCTCCTCTGCTCTAGCCTGTATTCTTTTTGCTTTGTATCTAGGCTACGAATGGTACCTTTCCCAATCTACCGGAGCCCGGGGAGGTCTTTTGAAAGCAGAATTATTCCGTTTCGATTTTACTCCCTACCTTACCCTAGAGACCGAGATACGGCAAAGTAAAGATTTAGTTTTGCTATACAAACGATCTGAACCCCTAGACCGGTATCTTTTAAAACGATACCTTCTAGAAGGGTATACTCCGGAGAAGGGTTTTTTTATCGACCCGCAGAGCCCGGAGAAAACGTATATAAAAAATCTTCCCGCCGCTGCCCAAAATTACCCCATAAGAGAGCAAAAGGGTAGAAGATTCGTTGAACAAGAGATTTACCTAGTAAACTTAGATTCTGACGCTCTGATTTCCCTTGATTATCCAATCCGAATCCTTCCCCTAAAAAGCCGGCTTTCCCCTGCCTTCTCCCGGGTGTATAGGGTGGACGCTTTAGCTCTAGATATATTTGCTTTGGAACTCTCGGAAGCCGAAAATCACGGGATGGATGCCAAGACTTTAGCGTACTATACAAAATCTAGCCCGGATCCCCGAATCCAATCTCTCGCAGAAGAAATTACACTAGGCTTAGAATCCTACTACGAGAAAGTGCAAGCTATATCGGATTTCTTAAAGTACGATTATTACTATTCGGAAAGACCAGGGAAAGCCTCTGACGGAGACCGGTTAGGACATTTTCTTTTTTCCTCTAAGAAGGGTTACTGCTCCTACTTTGCCTTTGCAATGGCCCTCCTTTGCCGGAGTATAGGAATACCGGCTAGAGTAGTTTTAGGTTTTTACATTGATCCTAAGGAGGAGTTTCTAGGCTTTTATCCGGTGTATTCGGACATGGCCCACGCATGGGTAGAGGTGTACTTTCAACAGTTCGGATGGGTAGATTTTGACCCTACCTCCCAGACCCTCTTTCCCGGAGAAACCTTAAGCCCTTCAAGAACTATCCAAAAAGAAACCTTAGCTAGCCTGTTAAAAGATATTCTTTCCCATCCTCCGGAATGGGAAAAGCCCTCGAACTTAGGGACGGAGGCGAGAACAGGGCATCTTAGAGTTCCATTATCCCAAATCCTTTCTTCGGTAGGTTCTCTTTCTCTGTACGGTGTACCTCTTGGGCTCCTTATTGCATTAATGGTGCTTCGCTTCAGGTATAGCTTAAAAGGTTTTGTATCTTCCAAAGAAAGAGAGAAAATCCGATACTACTTTCTTTCTCTATTGCAAGACTTGGGAGCTTTGGGGTTGAAAGTACCCCCTAATGTATCTACCGAGCAGAGTCTTTGCGCCTTTCTGTATCAACCCCCCCGTTTTTTCAAACGTATCGCACCCCAGGTAGAGCATCTTTTTTTCCTATACCAAAAGGCCCGGTTTGCCCCCTCCTTTAGCGCTCAAGATGCTCACGACTTTTTCACTCTTCTGCAAGAGATTCGAACTTTTCTAATACAAGAAAATGGCTGGCGCTATCGACTGAAACGAATCTTCCATCCTTCCACCTACCCGAGGCCGTTATGAAAAAGAGAAGAATCTACCTCCGGGTTTGTTTTACCTTTTTTTCCCTTATTCTTCTGCTTCCAGGAGTGGTTCATTCTGAGGAAGGATCCGAGAACCTCTTGTATTTACATCCTGAAGAGGTATTGCAGACTGCCCGAATCGCCCAGGAACAAGGCAGATCGGACAGGGCTTTGCGGATCCTCCAAAGGGGTAAAGAGGTGTTCCCTCAAGTTGCCGAAATACGTATGGCTTTGGGAGACTTGTTTTCCCAACGGGATTTGCCTTCGTTAGCCTTAGAAGAGTACAAAGAAGCAGAAGCGTTAAAACCCGACTCCTCTCTTGTTTGGAGACGGTTAGCCTTAACCTATAGCAAGATGGAAATCCTTGACCTAGCGGTTCCCTACTATGAAAGACTCTATGCACGTTATCCAGATTCCATTGAGGCTGCTGCTGATTTAGGATGGAGTTACTTTAAAACCCATAAACTTAAAAAAGGAAAAGAGGTATTGGAAGAAGCTCTACAACGGTTTGGTCCAGATCGTAGAATCGCCATGACCCTTGGAACCCTCTGTTCTAGCTTGTACCTGTACCTAGAGGCAAAACAGTACTATCGCCTAGCGGTTCAGGAAGCCCTGAAAAAAAGAGATGCCCGCTTTGCTTCTGTGGCCTATTACAATCTTGCTCTCTTAGAAAAGAGTTTCAATAACTACCCAGAAGCCTTAGAAGCTACCGAACATTCTCTAGCCTTAGAACAACGGGCTTCCGGCTACCTGGCCTTAGGAGACTTGTATGAGGGAAGAATGGACTTTTCCAAAGCCGAGGCTGCTTATCTACGAGCTCAGGAGTTGGATGAGACTCCGCTTTCCCGTTTAAGTCTTGCTAGCTTATATCGTAAATTTGGGTATTTAGATAAAGCCTTAGCCCTAGGGAGAGAACTAGTAAGTCTCACGGATTACACCTGGATGTACTACTTTGGCACTTCAAAAGATCGATATTGCATGGACGTGCACGAACTCCTTAGGGACACCTACAGAGGACTTGCGAACCGAGAAATTATATCTACCCGGGATGGTAAACCTACTGGATTTTCCTGGATATACTCTAAGATTCGACAAGGTTGGTATAGCCTACTTTCCCACTACCATACTCTAGCCTTTCGCAGGTATGCCTATAAAGTAGGTCTAGGATATCAGAAAGAGGGAAATCTCCTCCATACCTACATCACCTATCATAAAGCTTTTGAAGGGCACCCCCGAAGGGCCTTGCACTACCTAAGTCTTGCCGAGTCTTTAGAGCTTTCGGTGAATCCGGAGAGCTTCCGGTTTTATCTCCTAGAAAGAGCCAAGCTTCTTACAGACCTCTCCCTTTTGTCTCAGGCAGTTACCTTATTTGCAAACCCCTGGGAGAAAGAATACCTGGAAGAAGCCCTAGCACACCAGGCTCTTATTATACAACGAAACCTTAAGGGTTGGAGTCGGAACAGTAGCGGATCCCTGCAGCAGGAATACCGTCGAATCCTTGAACACCTGCAAAAAATAAACCCCCAAGCCTTAACCCAGAGAGGATTGTACTTCCCCTAACCTAGGGTATCCTCACCCAAGGTGCCTATGCCCCGGAGCTCTTACCCCTAGAGTTTCATTTAGTATACTATTTTGGTTATATTAAATACATGAATAACCATAGATCTCCCAATCGGTTAATCCATTCGACCAGTCCCTACCTTCTTCAACATGCCCACAATCCCGTAGATTGGTACCCCTGGGGAGAGGAAGCCTTTCATCGGGCAAAGGCAGAAGATAAGCCGGTTTTTCTCAGTATAGGATACGCGGCCTGTCATTGGTGCCATGTAATGGAGAAAGAATCGTTCGAGGATGTAGAGATAGCTCGCTTACTTAATACCCATTTTGTCAGCATAAAAGTGGACCGGGAAGAACGGCCCGACCTCGATGCCATATATATGGAAGCGGTACAGGCTATTTCCGGTAGAGGGGGATGGCCTATGTCCGTGTTTCTCACCCCCTCAGGTCTTCCCTTCTATGCCGGCACTTACTTTCCTCCGGAAGACAGATGGCAAATTCCCTCCTTTCGCCGGGTGCTTGTGTCGGTTGCAGAAGCCTATACTACCCGAAAGAAGGAACTTTTTCAGTTTGGCGAGCAACTAGTGCAGCAGTTACAGGTACACTTGCAGGAGCAGAATTATCGGGAATCCGGCTCTGTTTTGAGGGCTGAAATACTTTCAAAAGCGTTTACTTCCCTTCAGTCCGAATATGACCCAGAATGGGGAGGGTTCGGTGAAGCCCCTAAGTTTCCCAACCCTGCCCTTTTAAAGTTTCTTTTGCAATATGGCACTTCTATCTCCTCTTTAGAGACAGTGGTAACTACCCTTACATCTATGGCTAGAGGGGGTATTTTTGATCAAGTAGGAGGCGGGTTTCACCGCTACAGCGTCGACAGACGCTGGTTAGTGCCACATTTTGAAAAGATGTTGTACGATAATGCCTTACTTGCTCATCTATATCTGGAAGCTTTTCAGGCTACTTCGAATCCCCTGTACCGAACCGTAGCAGAAAAAACCTTGGACTACATAATCCGAGAGATGCAGGATCCGGATGGAGGCTTTTACAGCAGTCAGGATGCAGACTCGCCGGTAGGGGCATCCTATACGAATATAGAAAAAGCAGAAACAGAAGAAGGTGTTTTTTACCTGTGGGATTATGAGGAGTTACAACAGGCGTTAAAGGACGATTTTCCTGTTTTTGAAAAACTCTACGGAGTGCAGACTAAAGGGAACTTTGAAGGCAAAAATATTCTTTATGTAAGGTCCACTCCTGAACAAATCAGTACTGAAACAGGCATTAGTTTGGAAGAACTCCGTTCTTTGGAGAAAAGAGCCTTAAAGACCCTCCAAACCTTAAGGAACCGTCGACCTCCTCCTGCTACAGATGACAAGATACTTACGGCTTGGAATGGCATGACTCTAAAGGCTCTTTGTTTTGCGAGTATTGTCCTAAATCGGGAAGATTGGTTACAGGCAGCGGAACGCTGTGCGAAGTTTCTGCTATCTAACCTTAAAACTAACTACGGGACTCTTCTTCGAGCCTGGCGGAAAGGGACTCCTACCCCTGTACCGGCTTTTCTGGAAGATTATGCGCATCTAGCAGAGGGTCTTTTAAGTCTGTATGAAGCTACCCTGGAGGATAGTTGGTTACAGGAAGCGAGGTCCCTTGTGGATACGGCTATTGATCGGTTTTGGGACGAAGCTTCTAATACGTTTCAGGACAAAGAGAAAGGAGAAAAGGAGGAAAAAGCAGAGGAACTAATTCTTCCTCCCCGGATGTGGTACGATCAACCTACCCCTAGCGGGACCTCCACCATTATTGAAATACTTTTAAAACTATCTCATGTGGTTCAAAAGCCCGAATACGAGGAGATTGCCTCTAAAGCACTGGTTCAAAAACTATCGTTAATTCAGCAATACCCTTCCATGTTTGGCCGGTATCTGACCTGCCTGGATTGGAGTTTGAATCCCCCTATAGTAATCACCTTTACCGGTGATTTCCATTCAGAGGACAGGAAAACTTTACATAAAACAGTGTTTCAGCTTTATCTACCTAAAAAAGTTCTTATGTTTTTCTCCCCTCCCACTTCTTCGGCTAACTACCTTCCTACTATACCTCCTACCGCCCCGCCTTCTTCCCTTGCCCAAACCGCTTCCCTTAGGCAGACTGCCACGGCTTTGATCTGCCACAAAGGCACCTGCTTTAAACCCACCTCTTCTCCGCAAGAGCTGCTCTCTTTACTTCAACAGTTCCATTAGCTTGACCTTTTATCCCCGCTCTGATATTCTATTCACCTAAGATGAAGGGTAGGCTGGAAGAGGGTTTCTGTACACTCCCGAAGGGGATAGATCTCGTCTGGCTCTGGCCTTTACAATTCGTAATTTTACGAGCTTCTAAGCTCCCTGTTTTTCAACAGGGAGCTTTTTTTATGTCTAATCTAAGGCTCAATATGTAGATTTGCTAGCCTGGTTTCCTTTGCTAGTACATATTGGGGTTATCACTTTTTGGGGGAGTCGTATGTATGAAACCTTGGTACGAAAGGCAGTCGAGGAGGCAGGGGGCTTTTTTAACGGCCACGCCCACCTGGACAGAGCGTTGGTTATGGATTCAAAATATGTTTCCCATGCGGACATGGATCCCTGGGAAATAGCTACCTATCCGTTAGAAGTAAAGCAGCATACAACGGGTGTCCTGCACGAAGGTTTAGCTTATACTCGAGAATCCCTCTATGAACGGATGGGAGCTGCCCTCGATGCTTCTATACACTATGGAGTTACCCGTTTAGACACCTTCATCGATACAACTGCCGATGGGGTAGGCTTGCGGGCTTTAGAAGTAGCCCTAGACTTAAAAGCAAAATACAAAGATAAAATTGATTTTCGAGTAGGCGCGTATCCTATTTTTGGTTTTAAAGATGACGAACCTCGAAGGTGGGAAGTATTTGTTGCCGGTGCCTCTATTGCCGACTTTATCGGCACCCTTCCGGAGCGAGATGCCCGAAAAGGACATATTGGATTCCGAGAGCACTTTCGCCGGGTGTTAGAATTGGCTAACTCGTTAGGAGGAAAAGAGGTACACTTCCATGTAGATCAAACTAATCACCCGGAAGAGGAAGGCACATTAACCCTTATTGAAGCGGTGCGATGGTTACGGCCCGACCCAAAGGGCAGGCAGGAAGAGAGGGAACCTACCGTTTGGGCGGTGCATGCCTTAAGTGTAGCTTCTTACAGCGAAGAGAAGTTTAAAACGGTGGTAGAGGGTTTAAAAGAAACCAACATGGGGATAATCGTCTGCCCCACGGCTACTCTTTCCAATAAACAGGATCGACGGGTTATGGTGCCCATGCACAACAGTATTACCCGAGTGCTGGATTTCCTAGCCGAAGGTATACCCGTTCGTATCGGAACGGATAATGTGCAAGACTTTTTTCTTCCCGCGGGAAGCTTTGATCTATACAACGAAATAGTAACCGCTGCGAATGCCTTACGCTTCTATCATTACTCCACTTGGGCAAAGCTAGCCTCCGGCCGTAAGTTGAATGAGGTCGATAAGATGAAAATCCGTAATGCTCTGCGTTAATTCGCAAAGAAAATTGAATAACCAGTGCCTGCGATTCCGATATCGTCATCCGTGCTGCTTCGGATCATTGACATGGTTTTCCTTACCATAGTATAAATCCCCAATCCACCTTTTATGCAAACCACTGGATACCTGTATACTCTTAGCGCCTTTTTCCTCTGGGGTTTTCAACCTTTATACTGGAAACAATTAATCCATGTTTCTCCTCTCGAGTTATTAGCCCATCGGATACTTTGGTCCTTTGTTTTAGTTGGTATCTTGTATGCCCTACTAAAACCGGATCCCCTACACAAGGCTTTAAGGAACCGAAACACCCTTTTACTCCTCGCCGGGACTGCGTTTCTTATTGCCGTTAATTGGTTTCTCTATATCTTTGCTGTGTTTAATGACCACATTGTAGAAGCTAGCTTGGGTTACTATATTAATCCTTTGGTAAATATTTTATTTGGCAGAGTGTTCTTAAAGGAGAGGTTAAAGCCCCTTCAGCGGATAGCTTTGAGCATATCCCTGCTGGGGGTCTTGTATTTTGCTCTTGATTATGGCCGTTTCCCCTGGATTGCTTTAACGTTAGCTTCTGCTTTTGGATTTTACGGTTTATTAAAGAAACTCACCCCTCTCGACTCCCTCTCAGGTCTTCTATTTGAAACAGCGGTCTTACTACCTTGGGCATTGCTGTACATCGGACAGAAAGAGTGGCAGGCAACAGGGGCTATGGGTCAGTATGGAACCCCTACGTTATTGCTGCTGATTCTTGGGGGTTTAGTTACAAGTCTTCCTCTCTATCTATTCGGGAAAGGAACCCGTTTAATTCCCCTATCGACCGTTGGCTTTTTCCAATACATAGCCCCATCCATGATGCTAGTGCTGGGAGTGCTTTTGTATAAAGAGCCCTTCACCCCTACTCACCTGTTTACCTTTGGGTGTATCTGGACAGCTTTAGCCCTCTATACCTATAGTTTGGTGTATCCGCAGGGCAGGGTTTCTGAAAATCGAAATTAGCTTTCCTTAGTTGGGGTAGCGGAAAGGGATTTTATCAAAACACCCCCTAGAAACACTCCTTTTTGGTACACTTGTTGTTGGAAGGTAAACCCTGCATCCCTAAAGGTGGCCAACGTGTCCCGATTCAAATGACACCCGGAGGCAATTCTTCTCCAAAAAGGGGTACATCTATCGGCTAAAGTAGAACCAAACGGGTCTTCGGGACGCACATGTTCCACAAACAAAAACCTTCCTCCCGGACGAAGCACCCTCCATACTTCTTTTGCTCCCTTTAGCGGATCTTCTAAGGAACAAAAAACTAATGTTGAAACTACACTGTCAAAACTTTCCGGAGGGAAAGGAAGGCTCTGAGCATCCGCCGACACGATAAAAACAAGGGGCTTTTCCGATTTATCCCTAAGCTGGACGGAACTTGTTTGCCTATGGTTTTGTTCCAACAGGCTTTGTCCCCATTTATTTTGTCCCAATTGCCTTAGCCGCCTCTGCCAAAATCTGTTAAAGGATGCATCCACCTCTCTGTCGGTGAAACATATTTCTTCGATGGTATCCCAACGGTAGTAGGATATATTCGCCCCGGTCCCTGCACCTACTTCAAGCACTTTCCCCCTAGCTAGAGGTATAATTCGACTCCGAAATTTTCCTAGCATAAACCTTTCTAAAGGAGTCATAAAAACATCGTAAAGGGAAATCACGGCATTAGGTCTTTCATTTTCCTTGAAAATTCCTCATAGAACTCTACAATCTGATCTTCTAAGGTGTCTTTCGCAGGGTCTACCTCAGAAGCTTCCCGGTCAAACCATTCGGCAATCTTAGCTAGGCCATCCTGGAAGCTAACTTCTGCTTTAAAATTGGGTATTACCCCCTTTATCTTAGCATTGTCGAATACACCTGGATACGTTTTTTCAAAAAAGAGGTGGCTACAGAGGGAAGGAGCCGCCTGCATCAATAACTCGCTAGGTACATGGACAATCTGGGGATCTTTACCTACAATTCGCCCGAACTCTAGATATAGATCTTCCCAACGATGTATTTCATCCGTGGTAGCGTGGTAAGCCTGCCCAAAGGTTTTTGGATTGCCAACTAGGCCCGCATAAACTTTGGCTAGATCTTCCACAAAAGTAAATTGCCAGGGGGTGGAACCATCCCCGAACATTACCAAAGGTTTTCCATTTCGAATGCGATATAATATTCCGTAGTTTTGCCGCAGGACTCCGATATTGGTAGCTCCTACCCCATAAGTTAGGGAAGGACGTACTACTGTGACGGGAAGATTTCGGTTTGCCACCTCTTTCCAAATGTATCTCTCCATTTCTGCCTTATTAAAGGCATAGGGAAACACGGGGTTGTCAAACAGCTCCTCCGCATCTTCCTGAGTAGGGAGCGTGTGGTAGGGACGTTTATAGGCAGCGATGCTAGAGGTGATGATAATGTGTCGAGACCTTTCAGTGAATACCCGCAGAGTTTCTTCTGCATCCTTGGGATTAAAGCAGATCATGTCTATAACTGCATCAAAGGTTTCTTTCCCAAGGGCCTGCTCTAATCCTCCTTCTACAAACCGGTCACCTACAATAACCCGAACATCCTTTGAGAAAGGAACTTTCTTTATACCCCGGTTAAAAAGCACAACTTCGCGGTTTTCCTGCAATAACCGTTCTACTATGGCCCGGCTAATAACGCCGGTACCTCCCAAAATAAGGATCTTCATGCCCTTTACTCTAACCTGAAAGTATTATTCCTGCAAGTTCAGAAAACTTAAAAACAACTTATTATGATATGTCAATATTTGACAGAATATAGTATTAGCCCCTATAATGATGTATCACACCTTACGACAGGAGGTTTCTTGTATGGTACAACGCACATGGTTTAAGAGTTTCCTTGGTGTTCTTCTTGTGCTTTCTTTCCTGACCTTCTTTGGCTGTCAGGAAGAGAAAGCTACTCAAAAAGCAGCACCTGCTGCTGCAAAAACTGAGGCTCCCGCTGTTGCTGTTCCCAACAGGATCGATATGAGCATTCCCCAGCAGATTTCCCTTAGAGTAAGCTATGACGATCCTACTCTCTGGCCGGCTAAAGAAAACGTGCCAGACCCTGAACACGCCTTTGCGGTGCTCTTCAAGGATTACGTAGAGCGATCTTCCGCAGGGAAGATTAAAGTGGAATTGTTCGGCTCCGGAGCTCTAGGTTCTTACCGCCAGACCCTAGAAATGGTACAAAACGGGTCACTAGACATCAACATTGGAACCGGATCGCTAGCCAACTTTTTTAAGGAAATCCAACTTTTAGCCATCCCTTACGTGTTCATGTCCGATGATGTAGTACAGGAATTCTTTAATGGCAGTTCTTTGTGGCGCGAGCTGATGGAAAAGATGGAAAAAGATACAGGTATGAAGTACCTAGCCATTGGACAGAATGGTTGGCGTAACTTCACCAACAACGCTAGAGTTATCCGGAAGCCCGATGATCTAAAAGGATTAAAATTCCGTGTAATGGAAAGCCCGGTTTATATTAAGTTTATTGAAAGTATGGGTGGCCGAGCAGTACCTATTGCATGGAACGAGGTGTACACAGCCCTTCAGACAGGCGTAGTAGATGGTCATGAAAACCCCATTTCACCGATCTATCTCGGCAAAATTTACGAAGTCCAGAAGTACCTCACCATGGATGGCCACATTTGGAGCGAAAACATAATGGTTATGAACTCTGCTAAGTTCAAAAGCTTGCCGGTAGCTGCCCAACAAATAATCCTGCAGGGAGCTAAACTCGGAGCACAGGCCAACGATGTAGCGGAACGAATGGTATCTAACATAGTCAAGTACGAAATTGTCGCAAAGAGAATGCAAGTGTATTTCCCCACTCAGGAGGAAAAAGATGCGTTCAAAAAGGTTTCTCAACCGGCAGTTGTGGAATACCTCCAGGGTCAGCTAGGAAAAGAGCTAGTAGACCGGTTCTTAAAAGAGGTGGACCTAGCGGAACAGCGGGCAGGTTGGCGCAAATAAACCTTATCTAAAGATTTCTTTGGCAGTCTACCCTTTTGGATAGACTGCCCTTTTCTTTTATTGCCCTAGCAAGATACGGAGGTACAGATTGAAGAGATACTTGCAGTTAGCTAGCGATATGGCTTTCCAGTTGGCAAAAGGAATTCTACTGGTGTATATTTCCACCGCTACTATCCTTGCCATCATAGGCGTTTTTTTCCGGGCTGCGGGAAATGCTTTGTCCTGGAACGAAGAACTTATGCGGTGGCTTTTAATCGGCATTGGATACATCGGTGCTTCGGTAGCTTTAAAAATCCGGAGCCACATAGGAATCGAGTTTTTCTTACTAAAAATGGAAAAATCCTTGCGAAAAATAGCCATTATTATCGGTTATATATTTATAGTCACCTTTTTAATTGTAATTTTTTGGTACGGCTTACGGGCTAGCCTA
>JBDNDI010000043.1:0-12304 GCA_046719195.1 Spirochaetales bacterium
CCGGGGAAAAGCTAAAATTTTAAAAGATCTACAGACTGCTGCTAATAAAGCCGGCACTGTACTATTGGCCTCTGATAACGATAGGGAAGGGGAAGCTATTTCCTATCACATTCAGAATGCCTTCCTAAAGAAGAATCCTGAACTGCGAATAAAACGAATAGTATTTAACGAAATTACCCCAAATGCCATCCGCCAGGCAGTGGAAAAACCGAGCGATATCTCTATGCCGAAGGTAAATGCGCAAAAAGCCCGGAGGGTCTTAGATAGGATTGTAGGCTACCACCTATCCCCTATACTCTGGCAAAAAGTAAAGAACGGACTTTCTGCAGGTCGGGTTCAATCTGTGGCCTTACGTCTAATTTGTGAACGGGAACAAGAAGTCGAAAATTTTGTTCCCCAAGAGTATTGGACCCTGGAAGTAGAATTGAGCAAGGGAAAAACAAAATTTACCGCTGCCTTAGTTCGTTTTGGTGAGGGCAAAGTAGAGCTAAAATCAGCACGGGATGTAGAAGTCTTAGAGAGTAAACTTAAAGGTCAGCAGTTTATTGTCCGGGAGATAAAAGAAACAGAAAAGGTACAGAGACCAAGGCCCCCTTTTACTACTTCACAACTCCAGCAGACTGCAGCGAATCGGTTAGGATTTACCTCTAAAAAAACAATGCAAATTGCTCAGCAGTTGTACGAAGGAATAAATATCGGTTCCAATCGTATCGGACTAATCACTTATATGCGTACCGATTCAACAAGGGTTTCAGATCTTGCCTTAAAAGAAGTTCGATCCTTTATACAAAGCAACTACCCGGGTAAAATACCTGAAACCCCTAACTATTATTCCGTAAGTAAAGAAGCCCAGGATGCCCATGAAGCCATTCGGCCTACTATAGTGGAATATACTCCAGCGTATGTAAAACCCTATTTAACTAAAGACCAGTATCGTCTTTATGCAATAATTTGGGAACGCTTTGTAGCCTCCCAAATGATTCCTGCTGTTCAAAAAACCCTCTCGGTAGACATACAAGCAGGGGAAGGCTGGTTTCGGGCTACCTATACCCGAACAGTTGAAAAAGGATTTCAGAACGTTTTAGACCTTTTAGCCTCCAAAGAAACAGAAAAAAAACTTCCCTCTTTAACCCTAGGGGATACCCTTGAGCTAGTCCAATTTCTTAAAGAGCAGCATTTTACGCAAGGTCCGGCTCGATACACGGATGCAACAATTGTAAAAGCCTTGGAAGAAAAAGGCATTGGAAGACCTTCCACGTATGCACCGATTATTTCTGTTTTATTGGATCGGTACTATGTAGTCAGAAAGAACCGGCAGTTGGTACCCACAGTACTAGGCAGGGTAATAAATGATCTTTTAGTAAAATCTTTCCCTGACATTGTTGATGTAAATTTCACCGCAGAAATGGAAGAGAAATTAGATCGGATTGAAATAAACGGAGGCGAGTGGGTCAGCATGCTCCGGGATTTTTATCAACCTTTTCGGGAAAAAGTGAATCATGTTATGGAAACGTTACAGTCCGTAAAAGGGGTGCTAGACGAAGAAACAGACACAATCTGCGAATTATGCGGGAAAAAAATGATTAAGAAACTTGGCAGATACGGTTTTTTCCTCGCCTGCTCCGGATTCCCCGCTTGTACAAATACAAAGAGCATCCCCTTAGCCGACTGTCCCAGGCCCGGTTGCGGAGGAAAGATTGTTGCTAGAAAAAAAGCCAAAGGCCGAGGTAGGGAGTTTTACGGGTGCACCAATTTTCCGGCTTGTGATTTTATTACCTATTACAAACCTCTAGAGGTTAAGTGCCCGAAATGTGGTTGGTTCCTAGTTGAAAAATCGGATAAAAAATATGGAACCCACAAGGCCTGCATTAATCCTGCTTGTGATTATTTACATCTAGGAGAGGGGGAGGAGGAGTAATTAACTATGGAGGGCAAACCTTTGCCAGAAGAATACCATACCTACCTCTCAGCAGTAAGGCTACTCTCTCCTGCAACTCAACGAGCCTACCTGAGAGACTTAGAGACCTTTTTTTATTGGCTTTCACAGGTGGAAAAAAAGGAAGGGTGGTCTTTGCAGTCAGGAGAGATCCGCCGGTATTTAGGATACTTATATCAGCTTGGGCTGGCCCCCACGTCTATAAATAGGAACTTGGCAGCTTTGCGGGGATTTTTTACCTGGTTAATGGATCAAGGTAAGTTGGACCGAAACCCTTTAGAAGGCTTATCCGGATTAAAAGTTCCCAAGAGTTTACCCTCTGTATTATTTGAAGAAGAAATGGATCGCTTACTAGGTATAAATGGGGATTCCTTTATAGAGATAAGAGATAAGGCCTTGTTTGAAGTGCTTTACTCCACAGGTTGTAGAGTAGCAGAACTTGTATCCCTAAGACGGAGCCAATGGAACGAGGAGATAACAAGGTTTCGTATTATCGGTAAGGGTAAAAAAGAGCGTTTTGTGTTTTTAGGTAACCGGGCACGAGAAGCTCTTAGCCGGTATGTACCTTTACGAGACCAACGGGTAAGTGCGTATGGGAATAAAGAGGAGTCTGCCTTGTTTGTCAACGCCTATGGGAAACAATTAACGAGTAGGGGAATAGCGTATCTATTAGAAAAACGGATTCGACAATTAGGTATTTCTAAAATTGTAAGTCCCCATACTCTAAGGCATAGTTTTGCCACCCATGTGTTAAACCGGGGTGCGGATCTAAGGATAGTGCAGGAGCTTCTAGGGCATGAAAGCTTGTCCACCACGCAGGTCTATACTCATGTGGGAATCGATACATTGAAAGACCTGTATGTCAAAGCGCATCCCCATGGCATTCGGCGCAGAGGATAGTAAGGTGGATATAGGAGTAAGTATGAAAATAGAAGGTACAACTATTCTGGTGGTACGCAGAGATGGCAGAACCGCAATGGCAGGGGATGGCCAGGTAACCCTGGGAAATACAGTAATGAAGGGAAACGCAAGGAAAGTTAGAAAAGTGTACGATGACAAAGTATTGGTGGGATTTGCCGGTGCTACTGCCGATGCCTTTACCTTGTTTGAGCGGTTTGAAACTAAGTTAAAAGAGTACAATGGGGATATTACCCGGGCGTCGGTGGAATTAGCAAAGGATTGGAGGACGGATAGAATACTTCGTCGTCTAGAAGCTTTGCTTTTAGTGGCGGATAAGGATCGTATGTTTCTTCTTTCCGGGAATGGGGATGTAATTGAGCCGGAACAAGGGGTTATGGGTATTGGCTCCGGGGGGTCATTTGCCTATGCGGCAGCTTTGGCTTTCCTTCAATCCTCTTCCTTAAGTGCGAGAGAGATTGCCGAATCTTCTCTCCGAATCGCCTCTAAAATTTGCATATACACCAATGAGCAGATAGTGGTGGAGGAACTACCATGAAGCGGGTATTTGAAGAACTAACTCCCCGTCAAATTGTAGAGGAATTGGATGCTTACATAGTAGGGCAAGCAAAAGCTAAAAAGGTAG
The DNA here is from genome assembly GCA_046719195.1 of Spirochaetales bacterium. Taxonomy (GTDB): domain Bacteria; phylum Spirochaetota; class Spirochaetia; order DTKZ01; family DTKZ01; genus DTKZ01. The sequence continues at coordinate 3,480 of JBDNDI010000043.1, forward strand.
TTGCTATTGCTTTGCGAAACCGAGTGCGAAGACGACGCCTTCCTCCGGAGTTGCGGGATGAAGTGGCTCCTAAAAATATAATTATGATCGGTCCTACCGGAGTTGGAAAGACGGAAATAGCTAGGCGTATTTCTAAATTAACCGGGGCTCCTTTTATTAAAGTAGAAGCAACCAAGTATACAGAGGTTGGGTATGTAGGAAGAGATGTGGAATCCATGGTACGGGATCTGATGTCCGTTGGGGTTTCTATGGTAAAAACGGAATTGCAGGAAGAGGTCCGAGAGGAAGCCTTAAAAAGGACAGAGGAGCTGCTCTTAGATTTACTCCTTCCAGGCCTTCCTCGTACCCTTGGAGTTGAAGGGGCTGAAGCAAACTCCGAGTCAGAAATATCCAATCCTACTAGGGAAAAACTAAGGGTAAAGCTTGCTGCCGGCGAGTTAGATGAAAAGTTTGTTGAAATTCAGGTAACCCAATCTGCGTTTCCCGCTATTGAGATTTTTTCCGGTGCTGGATTTGAATCCATGGATTTAAACCTCGGCAACTTAGGTTCTATATTCGGGGGAAAGAAGAAAAAACGAAGAGTTACGGTTAAACAAGCCCGAGAAATTCTTCTCAATGAAGAAATGGAAAAATTAATCGATAACGATCGGGTAGCAGAGCTCGCCCGAGAGCGGGTGGAACAGATGGGGATCATTTTTATCGATGAGATAGATAAAATAGCCTCCAAAGGAAGTCGAATGGGACCGGATGTGTCCCGGGAAGGAGTACAACGGGACATTCTTCCTATTGTGGAGGGCAGCAAGGTTAATACCAAGTATGGAATGATCGATACCTCTCATATTTTATTTATTGCTGCCGGTGCTTTCCATATGTCTAAACCTAGCGACCTTATACCGGAGTTGCAGGGAAGGTTTCCTTTGAGGGTTGAGCTAGACCCTTTATCGAAGGACGATTTTGTTCGCATCCTTACTCAGCCACAGAATGCATTAACCAAACAGTATGCTGCATTGCTTAGCACCGAAGGAGTTGAAATACAGTTTGAACAATCGGCGATTGAAAGGATTGCAGAGATAGCTGCTGAGGTAAACACCCGGACGGAAAATATTGGTGCTCGTAGGCTACATACCATTATGGAGCTTGTATTAGAGGAAGTGTCCTTTCACGCTCCTGAATTGAAAGGACAAAAAATCCCGATTACAGCGGATTATGTGAACGAACGGGTTAAAAATATAGTGGAAAATCAGGATCTCAGTAGATACATCCTATAAATTAGGAGGAGGGATGGAAAAGGCTAAGGTGAGAGTAAGGTCTCGTCGAGGATAGAAATAGGGGGAATAGTTGTATGTTTGGAATGATACAATTTACTGGCAACAGTTTTCGAAAAACGTTAGATATTCTCCATCGGGAGATGGATGTTGGTTTGTACCGAAGGGATGTAATTGCAAACAATATTGCCAATGCAGATACTCCCCATTTTAAACGCTCGGTAGTTAATTTTGAAACTTCTCTAAAAGCAGCCCTTGCTTCGGAAACCCCATCCCGGCGTTTACAACCTTTCTTAACGCATCCAAGACATATTCCTTTTGATCGCCCTGTAGATTATCGCACGATTCATCCTCGTAAGGTATTAGATTTTCTTACCACATCGAAGAATAATGGAAATAACGTAGATATAGAGCAGGAAACAATGGATGCGTTACACAACCAATTACAGTACCAATTGTTAACTCAGGTAGTGGGTGGGTACTACAACCAGGTTAATCTGGTTCTACGCTAGGAGGTAAGAAATGGGATTATATTCTTCCGTTAATATTGCCGCTTCAGGGTTAACAGCACAAAGGCTGCGCCTTGATGTAATTTCTGACAATATTGCCAATGCTAACACTACCCGTACAACCGAAGGAGGACCCTTCCGGAGAAGTCGAATTATTTTCCGACCGAGAGTCGAACAACCTTACTGGAAGAGTGTGTTTCTACCGAGAGCTTTGGAAAATGAAGTGGGTAAAGGAGTGAGGGTAGTGAAAATCGAAAAAGACTACTCGGATCCGCCTCGGTTGGTGTACGATCCTACCCATCCGGATGCAATAAAAAGTGGTCCTAGGGCAGGGTATGTAGAGTATCCTAATGTAAATATTGTAAACGAAATGGTCGATATGATTGCCGCATCCCGTTCGTATGAAGCGAATGTGTCTGTAATTAATGGTTCGCGAAGCATGTTCCTAAAAGCTTTAGAGATAGGTAGGTAAAAAGATGGATCCTATTCGTATGAAAGCAGAGGCTACAGGACACCAAGTGTATCTGCAAACCTCTGATCCCAGGCATCTTAAGGGATCGAAGGGGGCGCCTCCGGTGAATGCAAACAGAGATTTTAAGAAAATGGTATTTGATGAATTAAACACAGTGAATAATCTGCAGATGAGAAGTGATGATCTTGCTCGACGTATTGTTACAGACCCAGATTCGGTGGATGCCCATGACGTTACAATTGCTTTAGCAGAGGCGAATATGGCTTTGAATATTACCAAAGCTGTAGTAGATAGAGTTATCCGTGCCTATAGGGATATTATTACCGCTCGATAGAAGCGGGTAGATAAGGTAGAGTTTTTCGTGTCACAGGGAGGGGGACATGAATCAATGGTTAAAACAAATTTTTGAGCGGTTCACAGCAGTATGGCAAAAGTGGACCCTCACGCAGAAACTTATACTGGCAGGTGTAATCGTTGCGTTCCTCGGCGCGATGATATTACTGGCAACTTTTAGCAGCGCACCATCTATGGTACCGCTGTTGTACCGAACGATCCCGAATGAAGAGGAACTTACTCGAATTACGCAGAGGCTAGATCAGGAAGGAGTACGGTATCAACTAACAACAGACCAGCGCGTTCTGGTTGAAAATGAGAAAACCGCTCAGCGCTTGCGAGCAATTCTGGTACGGGAAAATTTAATTCCTAAAGGTACGGATCCCTGGCAAATCTTCGACGTGGAACGGTGGACCATCACCGATTTTGAACGCAATGTAAATTTGCGTCGGGCTATAACTCGTACCCTGGAACAACACATTACTGCTCTGGATGATGTTGATGCAGCTAGTGTTACTATTGTTATGCCTGAGGACAAGCTATTTGCAGAGGACCAGAATCCGGTTACAGCCTCTATCATAATTACACCAAAACCAGGATCGGACATTACTCAAAACAGAAAAAAAATAGAAGGTATTGTACGGCTGGTACAATTTGCAGTGGAGGGTCTTAAACCTGAACACATAACTATCACAGATCATACAGGTATTGTTCTAAACGACTTTACTGGCCTTGCCGAGATTGATCGTCTAGAACTTGCAAAGCGGGAAATGAAAACTGTACGAGAGCTGGAGGCTCAGTACAAACGATCGATTCTTGCTGCGTTGCGTCAAATCTATGGAGAAGATAGGGTTCAGATAATAAATCTGGACATAACACTCGATACGGGTAAAAAGAAAATAGATACAGAAGAGCACTTTCCTATTGTTATTAATCCTGACAACCCGAAAACTCCCTTTGATGAATCTGCCCAACCTGGGGCTAAAACCCTCTCCATTACCCTTTCAAAAGAAATTGTAGAGGAAAAGTTTGAAGGTACAGGGTTTAATCCGGAAGGTCCACCCGGACAGGAAGGGCAGACTCCCCCTGCCTATAAAGATCTCCAGAATATGGTTGGTAGGTATTCAAAGAGCTCGGTTGTACAAAACGAAGTGGTAAATACTCGTAAAGTCCAGGAAGAGAAAGCCCCTTGGGAAATTCGTAGAGTTACCTGTGCTGTGGCCATCGACGGAGTCTGGAAATGGAAGTACAATGAAAAAGGCGAGGCAGTCTTGCGAAAGGATGGGAGCATTGAACGGGAGTATCTACCCTTAACCGATGCAGACCTGGCCAAGGCAAAAGCTCTTGTGGAGCATGCAATTGGGTTCAACCGAGATCGGGGAGATTCGGTTACGGTCCAGAACATTATGTTCGATCGGACGGTGCAGCATCAGCGGGAAGACCGGGAGTATCGGGCAAAATTACAACTGCAACGTACTATTCTGTACATTATGATATCCATAGCCATACTCCTCGTTTCCTTCATCGTATTCCGTCTTGTAGCTAGAGAACTGGAGCGCCGACGGCGGCTGCGGGAAGAGGAACTAGCCAGACAACACCAGGCTATGCGAGAAGCTGCGTTACGGGCTGCAGAAGAAGAAGGCGCAGAAGTAGAGATGTCGGTAGAGGAGCGGGCACGATTGGAACTCCAAGAAAATGCCATCAATATGGCCCGGGAACACCCGGAAGATGTTGCCCAGCTTATTCGTACCTGGCTGATGGAGGAGTAAGCTATGGCTAAGAAACCAGCACCCTCTGCAGGAGCCCCGGCTGCTGGAGCAGCTCCTGCAAAAAAAGGCGGGGTAAAAAAAGAATTAACCGGTAGGCAGAAGGCAGCCATCTTTCTCGTAACTGTAGGTTCGGAAGTTTCTGCTGAAATCTTCAAACATCTTCGGGAAGACGAGATAGAGACTTTAACCTTTGAAATTGCCCGTCTAGAAACTATAGATTCGGAGGACCGAGATAAAGTACTAGCAGAATTCCAGGAACTCATGATGGCCCAGGATTTTATTACAACGGGGGGCATAGATTATGCGAGGGAGTTATTGGAAAAAGCTCTTGGTTCTCAGAAAGCTGTGGATATTATCAACCGTCTTACCTCAAGCCTTCAGGTACGGCCTTTCGACTTTATCCGCAGAACCGATCCTACCCATCTACTGAACTTTATTCAACAGGAACATCCCCAGACCATTGCTTTGATTCTTGCCTATCTCGAGCCTCAGAAAGCTTCAGTAATTCTTTCTAGCCTTCCCCATGAAATACAGTCAGATGTGGCTAAACGAATAGCCACCATGGACCGGACTTCCCCCGAGGTTTTGCGGGAAGTAGAGCGCGTACTAGAAAAGAAACTTTCTACTCTTTCTTCGGAAGATTATACCTCTGCGGGTGGAGTGGAAAGTATTGTGGATATTTTAAACTTGGTGGATCGCTCTACGGAAAAATCTATTATTGAATCTCTCGAAGAGGAAGACCCTGAGTTAGCTGAAGAAATAAAGAAGCGGATGTTCGTCTTTGAAGATATTGTTATGCTGGATGATCGGGCGATTCAGAAAGTACTTAGAGAAGTGGATACGGCAGAACTAGCCAAGGCTTTAAAAGCGGTTGATTCGGAAGTACAGGACAAAATCTTCCGTAACATGTCAAAACGAGCTGCAACCCTGTTAAAAGAAGACATGGAATACATGGGGCCCATTCGTATGAAAGATGTGGAGGAAGCTCAGCAGAAAATTGTGGCTATTATAAGAAAGCTAGAAGAGCAAGGAGAAATAGTGGTTGCCCGGGGCGGAGAGGACGAACTGGTTGTTTAAAAGGAGGATTAACCCTTGGCAAAGAATGTATTTCGGCCCTATGAGATAATTCAAGGTAAGGAAAAAATATTTATAAAGCCTCCCGAAATTTTTAAACCCAAGGAAGAAGTGGAAGAAATATCGGAAGTAGAAGAGTATACGGGCCCTACAGCAGAAGACCTTCGGCGCGAAGCCGAATTATTTCGGGCGCAGTGGGAAAAAGAAAAAGAAGCTATGATTACCTCTGCCCAGAAAGAGGCACAGAGAATTGTTCAGGAAGCAGAGCAGAAAGCTTTCGAAATAATACAAAAAAAGAATGAAGAAGCGTCTTTAATTCGTAAGGAGGCAGAAGAGGAAGCGGAACGGATTATAGAACAAGCCCGGCAAAAAGCAGAGGAAATCCTGACAGAAGCTAAAGTCCGTGCAGCTTCAGAAGAAATGGAAATAAAGAAGAAAGCTAGAGAGGAAGGCAGAGAGGAAGGATTTAATGCGGGCAAAGCAGAAGTAGAACGGTTGATAGAAAGGCTTCATGTAATCCTATCCAAAGCCATTGAAAAGAGGAATGAAATCCTTACCGAAACGGAAGCGCAGATCGTACATTTGATTCTTCAAATTGCTAGAAAAGTGGTAAAGGTTATTTCGGAGAATCAAAAGAATATTGTCATGAATAATGTTTTGCAAGCATTAAGAAAATTAAAATCTAAAAGTGATATCACCATTCGGGTGAACCTGAAGGACCTACAATTAGTTACCGAACATGCCAAGGAGATTGTGGATCTCATTGAAAATGTAAAGAGTGTCACTGTTTTAGAAGATGCATCCGTAGATCCGGGAGGGTGTATTATCGAAACGGACTTTGGGGAAATCGATGCCCGAATAGCTACCCAACTGAAAGAGATTGAAGACCGAATTTTACAACTAACCCCCATACCAGGACAAATGTTTTTAAGAGGGGATGAGAGGGATGCTTGAGAAATATCAAGCCCTGATAGAGCAGATCGATCCTATTGTGTACTCGGGTAGAATCGATAGAGTTCAGGGATATTTACTAGAATCAGTGGGTCCCCAAACTGTGGTGGGAGAATTATGCCGAATCTATACAGAAGTTGCTGATTCCTTTCGACCGGCTGAGGTTATCGGTTTTCAAGGAAACCGAGTGCAACTCATGTGTTTTGAAGATTTAGAGGGAATTGAGGTAGGTTGCAAAGTAATTTCCGAAGGGAGCCCTCTTGCAGTGCCTGTTTCGCCGCATTTGCTAGGTAGGGTGGTGAACTCCTTGGGCAAACCCCTAGACGGAAAAGGCGATATTAGGGCTGAACAGTTTTATCCTCTGCAGAGGACACCTCCTAATGTTCTTACCCGGCGTCCCATCACTGAACAGATCGAAACGGGTATTCGCGCAATCGATGGTTTTGTTGCGGTAGGCAAAGGGCAAAGATTAGGGATCTTTTCAGGCAGCGGGGTGGGTAAATCTACGCTGCTAGGCATGATTGCCCGGAATACCCAAGCAGACGTGAATGTTATTGCCTTAATCGGAGAACGGGGTAGGGAAGTAAGGGAATTTATTGAGCAGGATTTGGGCCCAGAAGGTTTGGCTCGTTCTGTAATTGTGGTTTCCACCTCTGACACCTCCCCTTTAGCTCGCCTGCGAGGTGCGTACACAGCAACGGCTATAGCGGAGTACTTTCGAGATCAAGGTAAAGATGTAATGCTTCTGTTTGATTCTATTACCCGGTATGCTAGAGCTCAGCGAGAAATTGGACTTGCTTTAGGCGAACCACCGGCGACTCGGGGATATACCCCTTCTGTATTTGCCAACATACCAAAGTTGCTTGAACGGTGTGGTACTTCTGAAAGAGGTACCATAACAGGTTTTTACACTATCCTGGTTGAGGGGGATGATATCGATGAACCCATAGCAGATACGGTGAGGGGCACATTAGACGGACATTTGTATTTGAGTAGAAAATTAGCCCAAAAATCTCAATACCCTGCAGTGGATGTGCTAGGTTCTGTTTCCCGATTAGCGATAAAAGTGGTACCGAAAGAAGTGCAGGCAGCAGCCTCCCTACTACGAAAACTGTTGGCGGTCTATTCCGAAGCAGAAGATTTAATAAATGTTGGAGCTTATGTCCGAGGTACGGACCCTCAGATAGATACGGCCCTTAGTCTCATGCCGGTTATTAGGGATTTCTTGGTCCAGCCTATTGAAGAGCGTACCCGTTTAGAGGAAACGCAGCGAAGGCTGCTAGAAATCGCTTCTTCTGTTCGAAAAGAGAAAGAGGGAGAAGAGTAGAATGCGTAGGTTCGATTTCCGTTTAGAAGCCTTTCTCCGAATTAAGGCGTATAAAGAAAAAAAAATGGAATTGGAACTAGCAAAAGCACTTGGAAACCATGTACAATTAACCGGACTTCAGAGAGATTTACAGATGGAAATAAAGGAATACTCGTGTTGTACTGTTGAAGGGCTATTATTGGATGTTTTCACTCTTCAGACAAGGGAAGAGTATAGGAAACGGCTAGAAAAAGAATTATCTCAGGTGGAGAAGAGACTTCATCAATCAGAAATAGAGAAAAACAAGGCTCAAGAACAGTATGCGGAAGCGGCAAAGGAGCGTAAGATCTTAGAAAAACTAAAGGAGAGAAAAGCAAGGGAGTACTATACCCTCCAAAGGAAAGAGGAGGATAAACTATTGGACGAAGTAGCAAATCGTTTCCGAGGAGACTAATACATGGCATTGTATGGAAATGTAGGAGCAGCTCCCCGAATTATCGTACTAGTGTTATTGATTCTAGTATTAACCGTGGGGGGAGCCCTATGGTTTGATTATTTAGGAGTATTAAGTATAAAAGAAACAGCGGCTCCTATTTTAAGAATGGTTGGTTTACAACCCCCTGCGAAACTTCCTGAAGCAGAGGCTAGTTACTTATTAGAAATGGAACGATTAGAGAAATTAAAGGAATCCTTAGATCTTCAAACTGAAGAATTACGTAGATTTGAAGATTCTTTAAAAGAAAAGGAGAAGGAAATAAATCAAAAACTCGCGGAATTAGAGGAACAAAGAAAAGCTTTGCAAGATCAAGAAAAATCCTTCAATCAGAGAGTAAGATCGTTCGAAAATAAAAGAGCGAACCTTGAACAAAATGCGAGGTATCTTACAGGAATGCCCCCTGCTCAGGCAGTGGCAATCCTCTTAAAAATGGAGGATCAGGACATGATAGATCATCTCCGGATGGTAGAAGAGCTTGCAAAATCTGCAGGGGAAGAATCTATCGTATCCTTCTGGCTATCCCAAATGCCGCCTGAGCGGGCAGCTACGATAAAACGAAAAATGACCTTACGGTAAGGAGGTTTTTATTATGATCCCCCAGGTAGGGGAAACCATAGAAATTAAAAGCCCGAAGGGGCAAACTCAGAAGA
>JBDNDI010000044.1:0-12255 GCA_046719195.1 Spirochaetales bacterium
AAGAAGGAGTTATCGGGCGGGCTGCTAGTAGAAGAAACTTGTCACTGGTTTGATTTAGCCCGCTACCTGATGGGTCGAGAAGTGGAAAGTCTTTCCTGTGTAACTCGGGACTGTTTTTATCCCGACTTTGATTTTGAAGACATTGCGTATGTACAGGGGACATTTCAGGAGGGAGGTATTTTCCAGATCTCTCATGCCCTTACCGGTTTTGATTTTAGCCTTATAATTCAGATTCATGGAACAGATGGCACTCTCTGGGGAGCTTTGAAGGAAGTGCCCTACTCTAGCCTGGATGGCGGTGAGACCTCCTGGTGTGGCTTACTCGCGGAAGGTCCCTTAAACGGAACACCCGAAATAGCCCAGGTCGAGAAATTCGGAATCGAAGCCACAGAACCTGAGAATATCCGGGAGGCTGTGGTAGAGTTTACCCGGGTGGTAGCACAGGGTGGGAAACCCTTTGCATCCCTCGAAGATGGATATCGGAGCCTGGAGCTCTCTTTATTAGCCGGAGAAGCGTCAAAAAAAGGACAGGTTCTACCTTATTACAGCCAATGGCCGCCAACTCAATCTACAGGTTTCCATGCTCAGGCGAAGACCTCGCTAGAGGCAAGAACTGGAAAATTACAGGCTGTAGACTTGCAAAACCTAACCGAGTTGCCGCCCCTTACGGTACCAGGTACTGTACTATCCCCGATAGAATATGGAGCGAGCCAAAAGGAAGGCCCTGTATCGGCAAAATCGCTCTCTGGTCAGATAGAAGCTAGGACATCTCGCACCTATGGGGAGCTTAAGGGACTTACCGTGGATTCTTCCGCAGGGGAAATACGCCTGTACTTCCGAAACCGATTGCTGTTCTACCATTCGAAGGACCAGCCCGGTCTTTCCTATGGGTATGGAGAAGGGCTCTTTCAGGTAAATCGGGGCAATTTTCGTATATCCGAAATGAACCGCAAAATTTTTCTAGCCCAGGATGCCTGGGTAAGCCATGCTACCCCTACCGGAGTGGAGATTCGGTTTCGCAAGCCCCATACCGTCTCCTTACAATTTGTATGGGAGGAGGGAAAGGTTTGTGTATATCCTTCGGGATTCCCGGAAGGGACAAACCGATTCCTCCTATCCTACCCCCTTTTACCGGAAGAGAGCATTTATGGGTGTGGCGAGCAGTTCTCGTACTTTAATTTGCGGGGCCGTTTAGTTCCTCTTTGGTCAGAAGAGCAGGGAGTGGGAAGATCTATTTGGGACCCTCTAACTCATTACATGAACTGGAAACATGGAGCAGGGGGGCACTGGTACTCTACCTACTTTCCCCAACCTACTTTTGTGACTGCAGTGCCCTCCCAAGCAACTTCCGTAGCTACCTTACCACTCGCGGCCAGAGCCGCCTTTTTCCATGCAGATACCCGAGCCTATGCGCGCTTTGATTTCCGGCTTAAGCAACAGGCAGTTCTAGAGTTCTGGGAAGTACCTACCCGGATGTATATGGGAGTGGAGCCCACCTTAGCACAAACTTTAGATCGCCTTTCCGCACTGCTGGGCAGAATGTCTCCTCTTCCCGAATGGACCTATAAGGGAATTTGGCTGGGGGTGCAGGGTGGCAAATCTATCGTGGAAGAGAAGCTTAGGGCTGCGCTGCAAGCCGGCGTACCGGTAGGGGCCCTTTGGGCTCAGGATTGGGAAGGACGAAGAATTACTAGTTTCGGAAAACAACTATTCTGGAATTGGGAGTATCACCGGGAGATGTATCCGGATCTTCCCCACTATATTCGCAATTTACGGGAAAGGGATATCCGATTTTTAGGTTACATAAATACCTTTCTTGCCTTAGAAGGTTCTCTTTACAAAGAAGCAGCAGCCAAAAATTACTGTGTGAAAGATTCCAAAGGTAAGGACTACTATGTGTACATAACCACCTTTCCCGCTGCCCTAGTAGATCTAACCAATCCGGAGGCGCGAACCTGGATAAAAGAAGTAATTAAAACCCAAATGATCGGGATAGGTCTGTCTGGATGGATGGCCGATTTTGGCGAATACCTACCCACCGATGCCGTGTTAGCTTCCGGAGAACCAGCGACTCTACTCCATAACCCCTGGCCTGCCCTCTGGGCTCAGGTAAACCGGGAGGCAGTGGAAGAGGCGGGGGTACTGGAAGATACGGTGTTTTTCCTTCGGGCCGGCTACACGGGCACGAGTAGATTCGGTCGGGCGGTTTGGGCAGGAGATCAACTAGTGAACTTTAGCCTCCATGACGGATTGGCCAGTGTAATTCCTGCTGCTCTATCCCTTGGAATGTGCGGTACAGCTATTCACCACAGTGATATCGGAGGATACACCACCCTAGCCTGGGTAAAACGAACTCCTGAAGTATTTCAGCGATGGGCAGAACTAGCGGCTTTTACCCCTATAATGCGAACTCATGAGGGAAACCGACCCGATTCTAACCATCAGTTCTACTCCCACCCTTCTACTCTAGCTCACCTTGCCCGGATGGTTCGGGTTTTCTGCGGCTTAAAGCCCTATCACCTAGCTCTGCAGCACGAACACCTAGCTACCGGCTTACCGCTGTTTCGACCTTTATTCCTACACTATCCGGAGGACCCAACGGCCTATAAGGTACAATACCAATACCTCTACGGAAAGGATCTGCTCGTAGCTCCCGTTATCCGAAAAGGAGCAACCCGGTGGAAAGTGTATTTACCTGAAGACACCTGGGTACATCTTTGGGGAAAAAAATCCTTTGGCTCCCAGACAAGCTTTAAGGTTGCAAAAACCTCCAGCCGCAGGGCAGGAAACTGGATAGAGATAGAAGCTCCCTTAGGGTATCCACCCGTGTTTTACCGCAAAGGATCTCCCTTTGAAGGATTGTTTGAAGAGGTGGGCAAATATTAAAACCACACGCTTACTATTTTCTTATCGCTAACCGTAGGGTACTTGGCGCATATATAAGTTAAAGGTCAGCTCGTAAACCGACCGTCCATCGTAATCTGCTGACCCGATAGAATCTCCTTTACCAACTCGGAGGTTAATTTCAAACTAGGGATTAGTTTCTACTTACTACCCCATATAAGCAAGGGATAACCACTAGACTCGATAAGGTAGAAAATAATAACCCAAATATAATGGTACCGGCCATGGGTCCCCAAACAGGAGAAACACCTCCAATCCCAAAGGCAGTTGGAGCTAGCCCTGCCATGGTAGTAAGGCTTGTTAACAAAATGGGGCGCAACCGGGAAGAAGCTGCTTCTAACACAGCCTCCTGTGTGGCCTTGCCTTCTCTTCGCAGACGGTTTATCACATCGATCAATACAATGGCATCATTTACTGCAATTCCTGCCAGGGCAACCCCTGCGTAAATTACCGTGGTAGAAAGAGGCACCTGAAAAAGCACCAGATACAGGATAACTCCCATAAAGGCAAAAGGGATAGTAACTAAAATCAGGAAGGGCTGACCATAGGAACGAAATTGGGTACCCAGAATTAAATAAATAAGGAATACACCCAGAAGAAATATTTGCAAAATCTGAACCAGCAGATTCGCAAACTCGGCAAACTCGCCTCCGGCAATGAATTCTATATCCGGGTAATTGGGCATAAGTACTTGTCGAATATACGCAGTCAACTGCCCCTGAATATTTCGCAAAGCCCTTTTGTCTAATATATTTGCCTGTAGGGAGACTTCCCGTTTTCCATCGATTCTTGTAATTCTAGCTAAAGGCTCCTCGGCAATAAGGGTACACACTGCCGAGAAGGGGATAAAGGATCCCAGGGGAGTAGGAATTTTAAAGTTCTGAATATCCGCTAGAGTTACCTCTGCATTGCGATATCGTACAATTACCTCTCTCTCTTCGTTATCAATAAATACCCGGTCTACCGGGAATCCTTCCAGAGCACCCCGGATAAAGGTACCAATCGATGCAGGCGTTAACCCAAACCGTGCTGCCTGAAATTCATTTATTTGAATACGAAACTCCGGTGTACCCCGTTCTAAAGAATCCTCTACATTAACCAGCTGGGGATAAGCGGACATGCGTTCCCGAAGAAGGGTGATAATTTCGGCGAGTTCCGTATACCGGTCTCCCCGAAAACGAAATACTAGGGGAGCATCCACAGGGGGACCACTTTGAACCTTACGATAATTTAATTTTTCCGGTCCTGGAATCGTTTCCGTTAACTTCTGAGCTTCCTGCAGCAGAGAGGTCACCGAACGTTTTCCCCCTTCCTTTTCCGTTTTTAAGTGAACGACTATTTGGGCTAAGTTATTCTGGGGACTAGCAGAAGGAACATTGGTAAAAGAGCCAATCGAGGAAAGAACACCCTTCACCTCTCCCGTTTGTGTCATGGATTGTAAAGCTTCTTCAAACTGCCGAACTACTCGAAGAGTTTGGTCCCGGTTGGTACCAGCAGGCATTTCGAGTTCAATAAAAAAGTACGGATAATCTTCTCCGGTAAATAAATCTTGTCGTAGACGAGGGATTAGACTGAATATAAACACCATAAGGAGGGTAGCAACCCCGAGAGCAACGTACCGGAATCGGTATATAATATTCAGTACTCTTTTGAAACCCAATTTCAATGGCTGTAAATCAAATAAGGGCTTTGCTTTGTTCCCGCCGGGCCAGTCTGCATAATGGGAGGGAAGAAATAAGATGGCTTCCAGAGTAGAAATTATTAAAGCAAGGGTAACCACCAGAGGTACTACCCGCAAGAATTTTCCAATGGTTCCGGGCAGAAGCATTAAAGGCAAAAAAGCGGCTACCGTGGTTGCAGAAGCCGAAATAACCGGTAACGCTACTTCGTCTACCCCTTTGATGGCAGCTTCCCGCTTAGAAAGTCCTAACCCTTGCCAGCGGAAGGAATTCTCTACTATGACTATCCCGTGATCCACCAGCATTCCCAATACCAGAACAAGGGCAAAGAGGGTGTTGGTGTTGAGGGTTTCTCCTAATATTCCCAGGATAATAAAAGTAGCGGCAAAGGTAAGCGGAATCCCAAAACCAATCATAAAACCGTTCCGGAACCCTACAAATAAAAACAAGATTCCCACTAATAGGATCAAACCCCAGATTGCATTCGTAAATAGTACATCAATGCTGTCCTTGATACGAACCGTAGAATCGTTCAGGAACTCGACCTGAAAGGAGGGACCTGCCTCCCGACTAAATCTCTCTACCTGCTTTTTTACCCGATTAACTACCTGCAAAGAATCAGCCTGAGAGATTTTCGCCACATTGAGTAATACGGAGCGGGTTTGATTGTAAAATACCAGGGCACCTCGATCTTCAAACCTATCCAAAACCTGGGCTAAGTCACCTACCCGAACAACAGCTCCAGCAGCCTGACCTGATCGAACTATGAGACGGTTAAAAGATGAGGGGTTTAAAACTTCTGTTCCGGTGCGGATAAAGTATTCCCGGAAAGGAGTCTGTACAGTCCCTGCAGGAAGGGTGGTGGAGGAGCCTTCGACAGACCTTACCAGCTCTAAAAGAGATACCCCTAGACTTTCCATCCGTTCGGGATCTGCTTCGATGAATATTTTTCGATCGCGGGAACCTATTAGGGTCACAGAACGGATACCCGGCAAGGCTTCTAGCTGCTCCTGCAAAGCCCGCGCTCGAATATACAAAGCATCTCCCTTTCCTTCTGCCCCGGTATCCATCAATACCACTTGAATTACCGGAAGAAAGTCTGCAGAAGAAAAATCCTTTACCACCGGTTTGTCCACCCCCTGAGGAAGCGTTACTTTTCCAGATCGGGTGATAACTTCCTGGTATAAGCGGGCAAACTCATCGTTAGTAATGCCATCCCGAAACTCCACCCTAACCTGGGCGAATCCCTCTCCTGTAGTGGAGCGGATACGCTTTAATTGGGATAGGCCTTTTAACTCTTGCTCCAGTTTAATAGTTACGGTCTTTTCTACTTCGTCTGCAGGGGCTCCAACGTACCGGACGGTTACCGTAACCCAATAAAAAGGTACTTCTACAAACTGTTCTCTTGGAAGGCGATACGCACTTAATATTCCCAAGAGAAGCAGGGTAAGGGTAATGATATTTACAAAGACCGGATTAGAGGTGGAGATTTTTCCTAAGCTCATAGACCACTCCTATTTATTCCCACCGAAGGCTGTCTCCCATAATTGTGGGAGCAATCGGGCTACCCGGTCGTAGTCTTGAAATGCCTGATATTAGCACAATCTCCCCTTCTGTAATTCCAGAAAGAACTTCCACCCGTGAGCCAAAGCGTCTTCCTAAGGCAGGAAAGCGAAGCTCGGCTTTGCCCTCCTTGTCCACAAATACCCCTACCTTTTCCCCCCTTCTTACTAAAGCAGCAGAAGGCAGAAGTAATACCGGAGAACCCACGCTTTGTTGTATTTCCACCGATGCGGACATACCGGAGCGTAGTCTTCCACCGCAGGAATCTCTCCATCCTAACACCACGGTGTAGGAACCGGTTCGGGAATCGCTTCCTGCGCCAATCGCAACAACTTCTGCCTGGATTTTCCGTTCGGGGCAAGCAGCCGGCACTTGTATTAACGCCCGAGAACCCAGGCGGATATTCCCTACTTCCGCTTCACCCACCGAAAGCTCAAGCCGGAAAGAGGTGGTATCTACAATCCGCACCACTCGGGTTCCTCGATTTATATAAGAGCCAATTCCGATAGAGGGATCCTGGAGCGCAATGTATCCGTTTATAGGGGAACGGATAGTACAATCTTCAAAGGCTTTTTTAGCCAGTTCATACTGCGCTTTTGCCCCACTCTCGGTAGCTTTAGCCCGAGAAACTGCAGAGGCAGAAGCTCCCCCCTGTTGGAATAATCGCTCCGTTCCCTCTCGTTCTATTCGGGCTGATTCGTACAGTACCTGAGCTCTTTCCATCTCTAACCGCTTTAACGTATCATCTACCCGCACAAGGACCTGCCCTGCCTCTACCCATTGCCCTATGCGAAAGTTAATCTCCCGTATTATTCCTTCGGTTTCTGAGACAGTCCAGGCTTCCCTTATTCCTTCTACGATCCCCGCACCGCTGATGATAGAGGTAGGAACCCCTTTGATTACCTGAACCGCTTCTACAGCCGTTTTCTTTGCCTCTTCGGGAGATTCCCAAACGGTAGCACCACTAACCGAATCCTTTCCTCCACAGGAACTTATTATTCCTAGCAGGAGTATCGCCCCCCACATTCGGACTATTGCTGAAACTCCTTTTACCCCCTGCATTCTTAAGTTTTGAATGCACCTACTACTAACGGTATAGCTTTCTTTATAGGTTTTCATACTGCCTCGGTTCAATAAAAAAGCATAGGATTATTTACTTTCTAAACATAATAATAACGATTGTTGGTGGCAATTTCTATAAAAAGATTTTGCAGGAGGGCTCGAGCTGTTTTAGGTAAAGGGGTTAAATCTTTTGGCTAAAACTGATACAAAGTATTAAAAGGGTACGATTGTGTTCGCCGTAGGATGATTTTTCATCTGTCTGTACAAACATGTCGGAAAACATACAATACCAATGGGTAAGAACTCGCAGTATTTACGATCCGTTTTTCCATAAATCCCAGAGGATTAACCCTAAGGCAAGAAAAATCACAAACACAAAGTACCTTCGGATCTGTTCTCCCCGAATTCTTCGACAAATCCAAAGGCCTACCTGAACCCCGACAAGGCTTCCTGCAAGTAAACCAAAAGTTAGAGGCAAACTAACCTTGGGTGTACCGGCCATCATTTTTTTGACAATTCCAGCAAAAGAAGCTACAATTACTACTCCGAGACTTGTTCCTACCGCAAGCTTTGGACGAAGTCCCACCACTAATAACAAAATAGGCATAAAAAGCACTCCCCCTCCTACACCCATAAGACCTGTAAGGGTACCTACTAGAAGGCCCAAGAGCAGAAGGCCGGTTAAACTTACTCTAGGAAGATTCTCTTTATCTAAATGGATGTAGGGCGGAACAGAAATTCGCTGAAGAGGGGTACGAAAGCCGGAAAGAGCAGGCCCTTTTTGGGTTCGGGATTGATCCGGGAGCAGAAGTAAGAGAGACGTTAAAACTAAAAGCAATAAGAAAAAACCGTGCATCCATTGCTGAAACACTCGGGGGCTCCCTTGCGCAACGGTCTGTATTAAAAAATCCTGCACAATGTCTCCAAGTATTGCCCCCCCCACACTACCCGCTCCAAGGCCTAGAACAGCTTTTAGCTCAAAGTTTCCCTGTTTCAGATGACCGGGTAAAGCAGTAAGACTAGTGATTAAGATAAATCCTAAGGAACTACCCACAGCAATTTCGTAAGGAACCCCTAACAGAATATTCAAAAGGGGAACTACTAAAAAACCACCTCCTACCCCAAATAAACCTGTCAGAACGCCAATAGAAAAACCCAAAATTATTGTCCAAAATAGAGTTAAACTAATGAAGGAATAAGCCATTTAGGAAAGAATTATGGCATATTTATTCTACCTTGTTCAATAAATACCGATGGCTTTATGGAGGATACAGTCAAGCTGCCTAACTCTTTCTATAACCCGATGTTCCTCCAATATTTGTTCTTCCTTTATAATACGTAATTGGGAAGGGATTTTTAAAAGACCCGGCAAGGCAAAGATATTGGATTCGGTTTTACATGCATGACCGCACACATAAAGCGCACAATGCTAGGCTGGGATTTTTCGAATCCATAGTACGGGAATGGGCAAGGGTGCAAGTTAAGGCAAAATCCATTAAAATGGATCTATCCAAACATTTTCATACTAAAACATACAAATATACAAATACCAATCTGTATGGCTCTTGTTGGCATGACCCTTTATTCAAAGAACAAGATCTTCTATTCCTGTCCATACACAGAGTAATTGCCTCTAGTGTCTTTTCTTAAAGTTTGCCAAAATTGTTTCAAGCTGGCTTTTTTATAGGAAAAATATTAAAAGAACGTATGCTTGCCGGAGTAGACGGATGCCGTGGCGGTTGGGTGGTAGCCCTGGCCGAGAGTTGGCCGCTGGATAACCTTCCTCAAATAACCCTTGTCTCCTCTTTTAAGGAGGTACTAGAGGTAACCGAGGGATGTAATGCAGTTGGGGTGGATATGCCTATCGGATTACCGGATGCAAAAAACTGGCCCCGTTTGTGCGATATCGAAGCCCGAAAACTTTTAGGCCCTAAGGCAAGTTCTCGCTTATTCTATGCTCCGCCTCGAGATACTCTCCAAGCAGGTACGGCCAATGAGTTTCAACGTCTTCACCTGAAAAGCGTAGGAAAGAAAGCCACTCTTCCCGTATACCGGATAGTACCCAAATTGCGGGAGGTTGACTTTCTCTTAACTCCTAACCTACAGGAACGAATTGTTGAGTTTTATCCGGAGTTTACCTGGATGAGACTCCAAGCAGCAGCCAACGGAATAAAAGAGAGAACAACACCTTCAAAGCCTCTCCCCTCTAAACATACTCAGGAAGGCCTAGAGAAGCGAATTGAGTTATTAAAGGATTTTCTTAACTGTCCTTTCTGGGGACACCCCCATTTCGCCAATTACGCTAGCTACGCGCCTAAACCACCCATAAAACTCGATGACCTTCTCGATGCTATGATCGGATTAATGGCAGCGCAGGATTACTGGAACTACAAACAATCTCAGATGTTACCTTACCCCCGATTACCTGCATTTCAAGAACCTCCTCTGGATATAAAAGGATTGCGTATGGAGATATGGTATTAAGGCTAGCGACAAACGCTTTGGTTTGTGATATAATGGTTTTTCACACATTTACTCCGAACTGTTCTTCCTAAGTCCTAAGAAACAAAAATAATGGGATATGGAGAACGGTCGGTGTCCGGGAAAGAGTTGCCTTTCCCTGACCGAGGGCCACGGGGAAACCCAAACGCCTCCCGTATTGGAAAGGAGTATCGAATGGTTTTAGGGCTAAAAGGCAAGTTCCTTTATTCTTCCCTTTTTATTTTCTCGTTTATTCTTGCACTTTCTCCTTTGCTACCCGCTGAGACGCGTCTGCGATTAGCCACCACTACCAGTGTAGAGAATTCTGGACTTTTAGAGGCCCTACTACCTTCTTTCATAAAACAGGTCCGAAAACCTGTGGATGTTATTGCCGTAGGTAGCGGGGCTGCTCTTACCTTGGGAAAAAGGAAAGATGTGGATATCCTACTTGTCCAGGCCTCTTCTCATGAAAAACAGTTTATGCTTGAAAGATATGGAACAGAACAGGGAATCGGTATATTGGATTTGGAAGGGAGAGTGAGACTGTATGGGTAGCTTTTTCGAAGCCTTTCAAAACGCCCTAACCCTTCTTTTTAAGGGAAATACAGAAATTTATCACACTTTAGGGACATCTGTGCAATCTGCAGCCTTCTCTACCGCTTTTGCTTTTTTGCCAGCTCTAGGCTTAGCAACGCTATTTACCTTATATCGGTTTCCTCTTCGAACTATCTTCCTTTCCTGCCTTACTTCTTTGCTTGCAGTGCCCACGGTATGTATCGGATTAGGGGTGTACACCCTATTATCTCATTCAGGGCCTTTAGGGTACTTACATTGGCTCTTTACCCCTAGGGCAGTAGTACTGGGGCAAACCCTATTCGTGTTCCTGATCCTTACAACTTACCTTATGTCTGGTTTCTCTGAGTTATCTTCTAATTTTTTAAAACTTTACAGATTTTGCGATAAAAAGGGGTGTAGTACGGTATGGTGACTAAGCCAATATTTTTCATTCAAAACGTAGAGGTCTGGTTTGACTCCCAAAAAAAACTAAAAATGCCCGACCTCATAATTCAACCTAGAGAACAAATTGGGATTATGGGACCCAATGGGAGCGGTAAAACCACACTCTTGCGAATACTGGCAGGATTGTTAAAGCCGAGCAAGGGCACAGTATTATACCGGGAAACACCCCTCTATTCACCGGACAGAAAACTTCTTCAAGGAATTGCATATGTGTATCAAAATCCTTATCTCTTTAGAGGTTCTGTGCAATGGAACGTTCTGTTAGGGTTGCAAGTTAGGAGATGAGTTTCCATGCAATTGATAGATTTCTATGGACGTAACCATACATATTTAAGGCTCTCCCTTACAGAAGCCTGCAACCTCAGGTGTATCTATTGCCGGCAAGACCCAGGCGAGGTACTTGAGCCCTTTCACCACGAAACTTCCCCCTGTGTAGCCCTTTCCCTTAGCACGGAAGAGTATCTTCAAATAGCCCGTTTGGCTCCTTCCCTCGGGATCCGGAAAATTCGTCTCACCGGTGGGGAACCTCTTTTGCATCCGGAGATAGAAAAACTGGTACACGAAATCCAAGCTATATCTGGCATACAGGACGTTTCCATTACTACCAACGGCACCCTATTGAAAGACAGGATGCCCTCTTTATTAAGGGCAGGTCTTAAAAGGGTAAATATCAGCCTCGATGCTCTTGAGGCTTCTACCTATGCTCACATAACCCGACGGAACTTATTTCATCAAGCCCAACAAGGGTTAGAGGCGGCTTTGCACGGGGGGTTACATCCTGTAAAACTGAATGTGGTTCTTTTAAAAGGTATAAACGATGGAGAGGTAGTAGAGTTTCTTAAGTTCGCAAAAAACGAGCCTGTACACGTACGATTTATAGAATGCATGCCTTTCACTCTAGCAGCCAAAAACTGGTATTTATCCCTCGACAGGGTACCGCAACTGGCAAAAGAAGCAGGCTTTGTCCTAATTCCGTTGTCCCAACACTCTTCTATCGACGGACCTTCAGAGATGTATCAAATCCAAGGAGGCCGGGGGCAGATCGGGCTTATCCGTCCCTTGAGCCATCGGTTCTGTAACCGTTGTAATCGCTTACGAGTAACCTCCCAGGGCTTTCTCCGTCCCTGTTTGTTAAATGATGTAGAGGTGCCCTTGAAGGATTGCCTTTCCAATCCTGTTCAGGCTTCTAAGAGGTTTGCTGAAGCTTTAGGTTACAAAGAAGTTATGCATGCATTAGAAAAGCACCGTCCCCATCGGACCATGCTCACCATCGGAGGATAAAAGAATGGTACCCCTTCTAGGTATTGTTTCTCGGCAATCTAATATGGGAAAAACCACCTTAGTCCGGGAGCTTATTACACGACTTACCCATCTTGGATACCGGGTAGGAGCCATAAAAAAAGTACACGAGATGCAGTTAGATCATCCGGGAAAAGATTCGTGGGTATTTCAACAAGCAGGAGCTTGTTCGGTAGCGATTTTAGGACAAGACCAAACTGCCCTTATCCGGAAAACAAAAACTCCAGAACTCCCCGATCAACAACCG
>JBDNDI010000045.1:0-12120 GCA_046719195.1 Spirochaetales bacterium
AGGTAGCAGCCCTTCTTGCAAAGCGGTATATATCAGATCGATACCTACCGGATAAAGCTATAGATTTGATCGACGAAGCTGGTTCCCGAAAACGAATTCTTAATAATATTCGTCCCTCTGCAGTTGTCGATTTAGAAAAGCAGATAGAACGTTTAAACGAAGAAAAAATGGCTTTAGTTACTGCCCAAAACTATGAAAAAGCAGCTATGGTACGAGATGCAATTAAACAACTAAGGGCAAGAGTAGAAGAAATAAAAAACGAGTGGAAAGTAACGGTTAAATCAGAACAAAACATTGTGGATGCTTCGGATATTCAACAGGTAATCTCCGATATGACCGGTATACCGCTTTCTAGAATAGCTTTGGACGAATCGGAACGGTTGTTGCACATAGAAGAGGAATTGCACCGCCGAGTAATTGGCCAAGACGAGGCTATTCGTACCATAGCTTCGGCCATACGAAGATCAAGGACGGGCTTAAGTTCTCCCTCTCGCCCCATGGGGTCTTTCATCTTTTTAGGGCCAACAGGGGTGGGAAAAAGTCTATTGGCAAAAAGTCTAGCGGAATACCTATTTGGAAATGAAGAAGCATTGGTTCGGATAGATATGTCCGATTTCATGGAAAAACACAATGTGTCTCGGTTGGTGGGGGCTCCTCCAGGCTATGTCGGCTATGAGGAAGGGGGAATTCTAACCGAGAAAATTCGGCGTCGACCTTACAGTGTTATCCTCTTAGATGAAATAGAAAAAGCGCACCCTGATGTTTTTAATCTTCTGCTTCAAGTTTTAGAAGAAGGCCAATTACAGGATAATTTAGGGCATACAGTTTCTTTCCGCAACACGGTTCTAATTATGACTTCCAATGCGGGTGCACGGGAGATATCCAAAGATTCTTCTCTCGGATTTCAGCCTCACCAGGGCATGATGGACTATAGGGAAATTAAAGCTTCGGCCTTGAATGAATTAAAACGTTTATTCCGGCCGGAGTTCTTAAATCGCGTAGATGAAATAGTTGTATTTCATAGCTTGGATAAAAAACAGGTTAGCGCAATTCTAGATATTTTATTAAATGAAGTATCTAGTCGGTTAAAAGAACGTGAAATCCGTTTAGAGGTAACCCAAAAGGCAAAGGAGTATCTGATTGAGAAAGGGTACGATGTAAAGTATGGGGCTAGACCCTTAAGAAGAACAATACAGCAAGAAATTGAAGATCCTTTAGCTATGGAAATATTACAAAGGCGATTCACCGGCGGTAGCACAGTGATTGTCAGTGTGCGAAAAGGGAAATTGATTTTTCTCGAGGGAGCAAAGGCAAAACAAGCTGCTCTACCTGCCCCCAAAGAAACGGTGAGTTTATCTAACTAATTAGCATGGACCGGATGTTGTGTCCGGTATGCAGGTCTTCCACTTGGGAAGATCTACACGCCTTAGAAAAAGATATATCGACCCGTTTTCGATGTATACGGTGTGGTAGGATTGTATCGTTGGGAGCTTGTAAGGTTTGCGGATCTAAAAATTGGATTAGAAGATCGGAGTTGTTTGAGCGAGATTCCAAACAACCCGTTATCCGATACCAATGCAGTGGATGCGGCCGTATACTCGGTTTGTACCTTGATTCAGAATTGTCCAAAATTAAACGAATTTTCCCTCGGAAGCCTTAATCAACCTATTCCGCAGGGCTAATCCTATTCCCACTGGCGGTGGATACCAGGCAAGCAAGGTGCCTATACCCTCTCGGTCCGCCTGGTAAAACTGTATAAACAAATTCCTTGCATACTCTGAGAGATCTTTAAACTCTAGAGTGTTGCCTTCTAGGAGTTTCATATGAAGGGGTGAAGCTCCTATCTTTTCTGTCAATGCTTCCCGACTATATAGGATTCGTATTGGCGAGGATAGAGTAGGAGGCAAAGAGGATAGTGCTTCAAGGGAACTAAAAAGGTAGAGGGGTGTTTTAGGTTTGTAGTGACTGTATTTAATACCAGGAGAAGGCGGGGGGGTATCTTTTATAGGCGTGTGAGAACTATCCATTACCTTGAAGCCTAGGTCTTGCCCCAAATAGCGTAATTCTTCTAGGGAAAAGTAACCCGGCCTTAAAAGTTCCAAAAGATTCTTTTCCATGCGAACTACCGAAGATTCTAAACCCACACTGCAAGGACTTCCTTTCAGGATTGCTTCCACGCGGCCATACATAGCTTCATAGGCCATTTCAAAAGTTGTAGGACTAGGCTCTCCAGAACGATTAGCCGAAGGCGCAGCAACTGGAACTCCTGCATAGGCAATGAGTTGGCGAGCTTGGGGAAGAGCAGGAATCCTAAGAGCAACCGTGGGAAGGCCAGCAGTAACAAGATCTGGAATGATGGGACTTTTAGGTAAGATAAAGGTTATTGGACCCGGCATGCATCGCTCCATCAAAGCTTTTTGCTCCTTTGTAAGGGGTTGTGTGTAGTGCTGAAGATCTTCCACACAGGCTAAATGTACAATTAGAGGGTTATCCTGAGGTCTTCCTTTTGCCTGGAAAATTCTCCTGCAAGCTTCCGGATTAAGGGCATTTGCCCCTAAACCATATACAGTTTCCGTTGGGAATACCACTAGACCTCCGGAGCGCAGAAAAGCTGCTGCCCGATATAAACTTTTGTCGGATAGATCTAAGAGTTCTGTTAAGACACTCATTGTTGTTTTCCTACCCTAGCGGGGTATTCTTTTTTGGTCAAGGGGTTGGAATATTTCTAAGAAGTTTGTTATATTTTATACGGAATCATGGTACAAAACTCGAATATCCTACCTCTAGATTCATGTCTAAAAAATTCTGTAGCCGTTAACAAATTATTACATTCCGGAGAGGCTGTAATCTGTATCCATAAAGAATCGGGAAAAACCCGGTCTATTCCCTTTAAAGCTCTATATCAAAATGATAAAGAATTTTGGAAAAATCAAAAGAGTAAATGGGATTTTTATATACTCCGTACTATTGCAGAAAGCCTAAGCTTAGGGTTCGAAGAGGAGGGGGTACCGCGTGTTGGAGCAAAGGTAAAAGACCTTTCACACCTAAGCACAGAAATAAATGGAGACGGAGATATAATGGTTTTAGAGGAGGTTTCAGAGCCCCCCCCTTCTGAAGAAATATCTGGTTTAAATTTTGGTCCAGAATATACGCGTTTGGAAAAGCTTCCGCTTTCTTCCAGAGTAGACCTTCTAGTGGAGTTTAAAAAACGTCTTGACGATTTAGCGCAGAGTAAAGGGCCGCTAGATGAAAAACGAATGGAGGCCTTAGTTACAACTTCTAGAGATGCAGCCTTAATTAATCGTGCAACCTTATGGGAAGCATTAAAATTAGGAGATGAAGAAGCTAAACAATTTACCCAAGGCGTGGTAAATGCAACTAGAGAAATGGTAAAGTCTACCACCAAATTAGTAAACGAAGAAATTTTTCAACATGAACTCCTGCAACGACTCATTGAGCGTTCCAATGGTACTGTAGTGCAGCACATGACCCGAGTGTTTCTAAACGGTCTAAGTTTTCTTACGTATTACAACAATCAGTTTAGATCTACAAGCTTAACCAATCGTATCCGTATTAATTTTATAAAAAAGTATAGAACGTATTACCAAAAGCTGTTGCCTCACCTACATCCAGAGGATGTGGTATTGGAACGGGTGTTTTACAAAGGGATGCAAGCGGTGCCGGAGATAGAGTTTCACTATTTTGCCACAGGTTTTCTAATTCACGATATAGGAAAAGCCGAGGCAATTGAATACCATGAGGGCGAGAGCGGATATAATAGGGATATAATTGTAGAACATGTAAAAGTTGGGTATCAAGCAATTATGAATAAGACCAATTATCCTCGGCAAGCGGGGCTTGTTGCAGGGTACCATCATGAATACTACGGAGATTCTTCGGGGTACGGGTACTTCCGGGAATATCTATCGCAGTATCGCCAAGCTAATCCCAAAGCAACGCAGGATTACTGTATGACCTATGAACTTGAGCCTATTTTAGACTATCAAGCGCTTGCATACTTTCCTGCCAAAGTATTAGAAATTGTAGATATATTTGATTCTTTAACTGATCCAAACCGAAAGTATAAAAAGCCTATGGAAAGAGAAGAGGCTTTGTCCTTTATGCGAAAAGAGTTTATAGAAGATAAACTAAAAATCGATCCTATTCTCTTTGATTTATTTATTTCTTTTCTCCAAAGGCACAAGGCAGAATGAATTCTATTTCCGCTTTTCGAATAAAGAAAGCCGTACAAAATCAGACTGTATATTACACACTACATTGGTCACCGATAAAACGGGTAAATAAGTACGATATACAAAAGACTGTGCCGGCTATGGCAGGTATGTTTGAACTTTTCTATCGAGGGAAGGATCATAAACTATACCTTTTCCACTATGGGAGAGCGTGGTTAGGGGGTTTGCGGGCGGTAATCAGAGAAATGACCGATGCGACCCTAATGAAAGATCGCCCAGACATACAACGAATACTGAATAATTATGAATGTTTCTATCGGTTTGTTATTTGTGAATCTAGAGAGGATTTGGAAGATCTTATGGGATTTTTCCAGAAGGAACAAGGCGCCCCGCAGATAGCTGCCTCTAAAAGGTACAAAGACGTTCGACTTAAAGAAATAGATTCTTAGAGCTAACTTGCCAAAACCATCCTGCAACCTTAAAAGTTATCTTACCACTTTCGCTAATAGGGAGGGGGGAAACGGTAGATGGTAGAGCGGACATAGGGTATTTGCTATTTCGGATAGGTGGGTAAACTGATAAGCCTGAATTCCGAGCCGGCTTGCTGTTTTAATGTGCTCCTCTATATCATCCAGGTACAATATTTGTTCAGGGCTTGCTCCACATATCTTTACCGCATAGTGAAAAATCTCTTCCTGGGGTTTTATATAGCCAAGTTGGCCTGATACCACAAGGTACTGAAACAGCCCTTTCCATTGAGAAGACGCAACCACAACCTGAAAAAAACGATAGGGCATATTGGTAAGTAGGCCTAGGGCAAATCCTTCTTGCTTTAAGACTTTGATCCATTCAATTACCTCTTCATTGATTTGGCTCCAACAATGGTCATCTTGCTCTATCAACCAGGATAGTTCTTCGGGTTTGAGGCTGCCTCCTGCTTCCGTAAGCAAAGTACTCCAGTATTCGGCAGGGCTAAGAGTATCTCGATCATACTCTGGTCTATGGGTAACATACGCTTTGTGTAAAAGGGAGTAAGAAAGGTTCTTCTTATTGGCTAAGTTTTTTAAGAAACTGTTTAGCAAATCATGGCTAGGATGGGTTAACACATTACCGAAATCAAAATAGATAGTTGTAATAGGTTTCATTGGGGTATCTCGTGTATTGTAAGTATCAGGTAAAAAGGGCTTCTTGTCTTTTAAAACAATCCTCGATAACTATAGCTGCCATGGCTTCTACCACAGGCACAATCCTAGGGCAAATACATACATCATGTCTACCCTCGGTGCGAATTATTTGTTCGTGTCCTTCAAGATCGAGGGTCTGCTGTGGCTTACTGATAGAGGCAACGGGTTTTACGGCTAATCGGAAAATAATTTCTTCACCCGTACTGATCCCTCCTAAAATTCCGCCCGCGTGGTTGGTTATAAATCCATCCGAAGACATTTGATCATTGTGTTCACTTCCCCGCATATCTGCTGCTTTGAATCCAGCGCCAAATTCTATCCCCTTTACCGCCCCAATAGAGAGCATGGCATGCGCTAAAAGAGCGTCTAGCTTATCAAAAACAGGTTCGCCTAATCCTGCAGGGACTCCATGGATTCGACATTCTACCACTCCCCCTACCGAGTCTTCCTCGGCTTTTCGGAGGGCAATTACTTCCAGCATTTGTTCTGCCGCTTCAGGATCGCAGGCTCGTAGGGGATTTTTTTCTATCACTTCAGGTTTAAAGGAAATGCAGGGAATACCTGCTGCTCGTACAGTGTAGGCTAATATTTCCACTCCTCTAGCTTTCAGGATCTTTTTTGCAACAGCACCTGCGGCTACACGGGCAGCCGTTTCTCTTCCCGAGGCCCTACCCGAACCTCTGTAGTCTCTGATGCCATATTTTTTTAAGTAGGTATAATCCGCGTGTCCGGGCCGGAATAGGTCTTTTATGGGTAGATATGCTTCGGGCCGGGCATCGGAATTGAAAAGAATTAGAAGAATCGGAGTACCTGTAGTCTTTCCTTCGAATACACCCGAAAGAATGGAAACCTTATCGTCCTCTTTTCGAGGGGTAGTTATTTCCGATTGACCGGGTTTCCGGCGATCGAGTTCTTTTTGTATATCTTTCTCTGACAATTCAATACCGGGGGGAGTTCCATCAATTACAACACCCACGGCTCCACCATGCGACTCTCCAAAGGTAGTAATCCGAAACAGTTCTCCAAAACTATTAGCGCTCATCTATTGATCTCCTGCGTATTCCCCAAAGGTAGGAGGGAGTATTCTCTGGTTAAGTTCCTCTACAACCTCCTCCGGCGATTTCCCGTTAGTACTAACAACCCTATGGGCTTTTGAAGCAAATAGGGCTGTACGGGTTAGGTATAAA
The DNA here is from genome assembly GCA_046719195.1 of Spirochaetales bacterium. GTDB lineage: Bacteria > Spirochaetota > Spirochaetia > DTKZ01 > DTKZ01 > DTKZ01. Next base: position 6,565 of record JBDNDI010000045.1, read on the forward strand.
CGATGGAATTCTCCTTCTGGGTTTTTCGGATCCAGAAAGGAGGGTATACCTTTCTGTAAAATTCGACGAAGAAGGACTTCTTCCGCTTCTTCAAGATAAATAAATACTGCAAAAGGATCAAGAAGAGATAAAGCCTCCCTATTTTCTATGGTGCCCCCACCCAAGGCCAGGATTAGAGGCTTACGTTTAGAATCTGGAAGAACCCTCTGTAAAACATAGCGAATTGCTTCTGCTTCCCCCTTCTGGAATTCTTCTTTGCCGTGGATTTTGTAGATCTCCCTTACCGAATAGTTATTTCCAGTTTTCTCTGTGAATAAAGCTTCCACTACGGAATCCAAATCCTGAAACACTAGATTTCGTTTTCGAGCCAATAGTTTCCCTACGGTGGTTTTCCCGCAATGTTTCATACCCATAAGTACTACAAGGGCAAAGTCAGTCTTCATACCTGCTGGATGGTAGTACAATATTTCAGTAGAATGCAAGAGTGGATGAAATATGGCTCCGGCGTTCTAGAGAACTGTTAGAACTATCTGTAAATGCCTTTGCAAATAAAATAAAAGGTTCTTTCTGCCTATCTTGTGAAGAAGTGGAAGCAGCAACGCTTTTACTCTATTACCGGTTACAGGTTCAAATGATTCCTTCCTTAAGAGAACAATCGGATTATAGAGAGATTTGTACTCTTTTAGAAACGATTCCCCTATATTCGGTAAAAAGAGAGAAAGCCGAGGAATTCTTAGCTACCCTCTCCTCGATAGTGGGGCTCCCTTTTCGATGGAAAGAGGTGAAGGAGGGGGAAGTGGTAGGTGAGTGTTGGAAAGCGGTTAATAAAGCTCTATTGTTAGGGAATATGGAAGCAGGAGAGAAAGGGGAAGTCTCAAAGTATTAGGGGCAAAGGTTGAGAGAATAAGTATCCTTGACCGTAATCTACCCCTATGTCTTCTAGTTTTTTACGTACCTCCTCCGATTGAACAAACTCTGCTATAGTTTTCATTCCCATGGCATGTCCGATATCATTCACTGCCAATACCAAAGCCAAATCAATAGGATGCTCTAAAATATCTTGTACGTAGGATCCGTCGATTTTTAAGTAATCTACGGGTAGATTTTTTAGATAGGAGAAAGAGGTAAACCCATTCCCAAAGTCATCTAGGGCAAAGGTACACCCATATTCTCTAAGTTTCTTTATAAGGAGAGTTGCTCGGCTAAAGTTTTGGATGGCCGTGGTCTCAGTAATTTCAAAGCAAAATTGGGTAGGAGAAACTCCAAGTTCTAAAAAGGTAGAGGCAATATACTCAAATAAATGTTCATCCGCTATAGAAGCAGCAGAAATATTAATAAAGAATATAGGACTTTGACCTGCCTTGCCGTGCTGCAGCATTTTTGAGGCATGGGCTACTTTGCGGATAACTAATTTATCTATGGCCGGCATAAGATGGTATCGCTCTGCCGCAGGAATAAACTCCGAAGGAGGTACTAGAGTGCCATCTTCTTCTCGTAAACGGAGTAAAACTTCTTTTTTAGGTAAGCTATCTGTATCTTGCTGTAAGGGTATAACATCATGGGTAAATAGTACAAAATGATCCTGGTCGATAGCCCGGTTTAGCCGAGTAATCCACTGCATTTCGCCCCTTCGTTTTTGGAAAAGTAGATTTCCCACCTCATAGCAACGAAACCGATTACCGCCCTCTTCTTTTGCTAAACGACAGGCTTCCTCTCCCATTGCTAGAGCTGTGTAGGGATCCTGTAGGGAAGGAGAGTCCAAGGGAGCAATACCTATACTGGCGGATATAGGAAAACTACTCTTTTGCCAGGGGAACACTCTCTGAATCTTTAAAAGGAGGTTCCGCGTTAGTTCTGTTACTTCTTCGTGGGTGATTTGCTTTGCTAATACACAAAACTCATCTGAGCCGATCCTGCCAAAGGGATATCTCCCTCCAAGGCTACTTTTTACATCGTCTGCTACTTGCCTAAGAAGTTCATCTCCCGCATGGTGCCCGCAGACATTGTTAACAACCCGGAAATTATCTAGATTTATATATAGAAGCCAGTTACGGGAAAGATTTGTGCTATGGTTGCGTTTTTCCTGTAAGAAACTTTCTATATGACGGATTACCTCTGCCCGGTTATCTAACCCGGTTAGCTGGTCGTGGGTAGATTGGTAATCTAAACTATTGGTAAGTTTTCGAATGGGACTAACATCTCGGAAAGCTAGCACCTTGCCAATAACCTCTCCTTTGCGGGAGTGTATGTGGGCAACACTCCCTTCTATGGATAAGAACCCTCCTTTCGCCGTTCTAAGAAGTAAGTTTCTTAATCGATTAGGCAAGATTTCTTCTTCTTTAAGTAAGGCAGAAATGGGCACGGGCGTCTGGCTTAGTTCATCAAATAGTTGGAAATAATCTTGTATAGGCTGATTTTGTATCTCTTCGGCTTTAAAGCCGGTTAATAGTGCTGCAGTAAGGTTTATAAAGGAAATGTGGTTTTTTATATCTGTAGCGACGATTCCATCTCCTATGCTTCTTAGGATGGCCGATAACCATTGTTCCTGTTCGTGTAGTTTTTGTTCTACACTGTGTTTGTACAGGACTATTTCGATGGTGGTTAATAACTCCCTCTCCTTAAAGGGTTTTAAAATATAAGCGAAGGGTTCTGCTACCTTTGCTCGTTCAAGGGTCTCTGTATCAGAGTATGAGGTAAGAAAGACTACGGGAATATCCAGGTTTCTACGAATTTCGGTTGCTGCTTGTATGCCATCTACTTCTCCTTTTAACATTATATCCATAAGGATAAGGGAAGGCTTTTCTCTCTGCGCAACCTCTAATACTTCTTCTCCATATGCAAGGATTCCGAGCACCTCATACCCAAACTCAAGTAATCGGCGTTTTAAATCTAAGGCAATAATTTTTTCATCTTCGACAATCAATATACGACGGTTGCTCATTTTCTCCCTATTCTTTTGGGAACTTCTAAACTAGGAAAGTATTTTTTTCAATACATGGGGGTCGATTCGAAACGGGGAACCTTTTCCCTGTAAAAAGTGATGCTTAACAAAGAGGTGAAGGGAAAGCTCGGAGAACAAAAACTCTGTTTCTGAAGGTAGATGAATTACGTAAGCGTTGATTTTTCGAAAAATGCCATCTTCAAAAGGACAAGCTAAGAATCCCCTGGCCTCACTAACCTGCACCCGATACTTTCCTTCCACAGTAATCGGTTCGCCTAATCCTTTTTTCCCTTGTTCCATAAGATAGTGGAGTGTTTTTGCTGCTTCGTCAAAGTCTATTCCAAGCTGTTGGAGCGTCTCTTCATCCTGCTCAATTATGTCAGCCAGATTTCGAGAATCTTCCCCTAAGAAACCAGCGGAAGTAATCACTCCTGGTTGCATGTTCTCTTGAGCATGTATAAGCTCGGGGGTCATCTTCATAGCCTTCCTCCTTATACTTTTCTACTTAGGCAAACTTATCGAAGTAGATTTTTTCCGGCGGCACTTCGAACTTTTTCATTACAGCGATACAGGCATCCAACATACCGGGGCTACCGCAGAGGTATCCTTCCATGGGTTTTGTTCGGTCTATCTGGGAGGTAAGATACTTCGCAAGCACTTCGGTTATTAGGCCTGTTTCTCCTTCCCAGTTGTCTTCCGGCTGTGGCTCAGAAAGAGCAGCAATAAAGTGAAAATTAGACCATTCGGCTGCTATCTTCTCCAACTCTTCCAGATAAAAAAGATCCTTTTTTGTTCTAGCCCCAAAAAAGTACCATATTTCCCGATCCATCTTCTTTTTCTCAATCATATCGTAGAAAATTGCTTTAAAAGGTGCCATACCAGAGCCACCCGCAACACAGAGCATGGTGGCACCGGTTTCTCGAACATGGAACTCTCCGAAGGGGCCTGTTACGGTAACCTGTTCTCCTTCTTTCATTCGGGTATGTACATAGGTGGTAACTATACCTCCGGGTACTAACCGGATTAATAGTTCTACATGATTACGATCCGAAGGTCGAGAAGACATAGAGTAGGCTCGTTCGGTTGGTTCTTTTATTTTTTCATAGGGAGGAACCATAAGCTGTACATATTGACCGGCTAAAAAATCGATCTCTTGGGGCTCATCTAAGCGGATATACACTTCTTTTATATCATGGGTTACATCCCGGATTCGTTCTACCGTTCCTTTATAGCGCTTTATGTTGAAAAGGGCTTCAGGAATTTGAATGGCAATATCTTTTTTTAATTTGATCTGGCAGGAAAGTCGGGTACTCGTATCGATTTCTTCTTTTGTCAGGTAGGGAAGCTCGGTAGGTAGGTAAGGTCCTACATCCGATTTTACCTGAACCTTGCAAGCTCCGCAGCTTCCTCTACCCCCACAGGCGGAAGGAACATAGATTCCGATTTCGGCTAGAGAAAAAAGAAGGGGAGCTCCCCCTTTTATTTTGATCTGCTTTTTCCCATTGTTAATATCGATGGAAACTTCACCATAATTATTGACGATTTTGTCGGTGATGGAAATAAGGAGGGATAAAATAGCGGTTATAGCCCCTACTGCAGAAGCGGCTAAGAATACGGGAATAAACATACCTTCCTCCTACTGAACTTGTAGCATGCCTGAAAACCCGATAAAAGCCATAGCCATAAAACCGATAGTAATTAAAGTAATACCCGGCCCTTTTAGCCCAGCAGGAACCGGCGCCTTGTCGATTTTCTTGCGTATGGCAGCTAGCAAGAGTATAGCGAGCCACCACCCTATTCCAGAGCCTAAACTATAAATGGCGGATTGGAGTAAGGTGTAGTTTCGGATTTCTATGAATAGGGCAACCCCTAAGATTGCGCAGTTGACTGTAATTAGGGGCAGGAATATTCCAAGGGTCATGTACAGGGCAGGGGAAAGCCGGTCAATTACCATCTCTAATATCTGCACTACTGCAGCAATAACAATGATGAATACAATAAAGCGTAAGTAGTACAATCCTAGGGGATACAATATATAGTGGAGGATGGCCCAGTTTATAACCCCTGTAATGGTAAGAACTACGGTAACTGCCAATCCTAAGCCAAAGGAAGAATCAAAATCTTTAGAAATAGAAATAAAAGAACACATACCGAGAAAGTTGGCTAATAGTATATTACTGGTAAATATCGAAGCAAAAAACAAACTAAGGGGGGCTATTTGCGGGCTCATGCCTTACCTCCTGACATACGATTTTTTGCTATCCAAAGGAGGATAGCTACCAAAAAGAAGGCACTCGGGGCCATTACCATAATGGTCCAAGCCGGGAACCCACTAGGAGTTACTCGGAATCCAAACAAAGTGCCAAAACCTAAGAACTCCCGTACAAAAGCAATGGCCATTAACACCCACATGTATCCTATACCGGAAGTAAACCCATCCCAGAAGGCAGGGATAGGGGGATTGCTCTGAGCAAAAGCTTCTGCTCTTCCCATAAGGATACAGTTGGTAATGATAAGACCTACATAGGGTCCTAAACTTTTAGATATTTCAGGTAAGAAGGCGCGTAAAAGAATATCTACAATTATTACATAGAAGGATATAATGAGAACCTGAA
>JBDNDI010000046.1:0-12120 GCA_046719195.1 Spirochaetales bacterium
AATCAGGGCAGGCTGTATGATGACGTCTTTGTATTCGCACCGGTTAAGGTTCTAGTTGAGATGGGGGACCAATTATTAGGTCGCGATGGCTGTCTTAACTTTTTTGCAGGTCCAACTGATCCCTCGTTCTCCGCACAACTTAACTTTTACAAGGTGCATTATGAGTCGCACCACCTGGTTGGCACCAGCGGTGGCAATACCGAAGATATGATCGAAGCCCTCCAGATGATGGCACAGGGGATCCTGAACCCTGTATTCATGATCACCCATGTAGGGGGACTGAATGCTGTGCCAGAGGCAGTAATGGAATTGGATAAAATCTCGGGCGGGAAGAAACTGATTTATACCCATAAAAAAATGGATCTGGTAGCCATTAGCGACTTTGCTGAGCGAGGTAAAACAGATCCCTTTTACGCCGAACTCAGTAAGATTTGCCAGCGGAATAACAACCTCTGGAGTAAAGAAGCGGAAGATTTCGTTCTAGCGAATGCACCCGAGGTGTAGTAAGCCGAAGAGAAAATCTACCCCTCAAGGCGGCGTCCAACTGATCACTCCCCTAGCCAGAGCAGGAAACCGCCATCTAAACGGCTTTCTTGAAGATTTGTTTATGGATTTTCCATGAGCTTTAGCGCTGGAGCAATAACCTGATCGATCATTTCAAGAACCTGGGGGGGTGTTTGGGAACCAGCTCAAGAGCTTTTGGATATTCCATCAGTAGCTCCAACTTACTGGTTCTCATGGTGACAGTACTTACTTGGGGATTCCGTCCACACCAGGATAGGGCAAGCTGGAATTGAGATCAACCGAGATCTTTTGCAATGGGTCCCAGGGCTGTAATTTACACCTTCAAACTCTGCCTCGATTCCTAGCATCTAGGTAGCCTGACGAGCATGCTCTTCCAATAACCTACATTTTAAACAACCGGTGCCCAAGATTTGTATCTTCATTTGTTTTACTCCTATCCTGTAAGTGCTTTCCATTAAGGAGGATAAAAAGCCCCCTATGAATCATAATGGGTGTTGTGTTTAACAACTGTTGCTTAACAACTGTAGTGTGACATTTGAATAAGTTGTATAAGATGATTTGTCAATTCAGATGGGGGTATCAACCCTTCTTCAAGAGTTTCCATCCAAAAAACCTTTGTAACAAAAGGTAGGGAAATTAAGATCCCTACTCCTTCTTCTTTATTTGAATTTCCAATCGTACATAAAGGGTACTCCCTACCTTTTCGTAAAACGTACTTTTTCCCTGAGTTTTTCTGAAAAGAGCTTTGGGATAAAGGGAATACTTCCTCTACAAGTATTTTTGGGATATATAATTTTTTATCCGCTCCCGTGCAAATAAAAGAGGGGTAGGGAAGGGTAAGGTAGTCAAACGTTATTAGAAATAAACTCCCCTTTCCAGGATACGTTTCTAAAGAAAGTGTACCCGCCAGGCCTTCTCTAACCTGCTGGGCAACTACAGAGAGTCCCATGCCTCTACCGGAAACACCGGAAGCTTCTTCTTTCGTTGTAAAACCTCCCTGCAGAATTAAAGATAATACTTCTTCTCCACTCCTTTTTACCTTTTGCTGCCCTGAAGGAATAAAACCTTTTGACTTAGCCATGGAAAACACAAAATCAGGATCCATCCCTCTCCCATCATCCTGTATCCCTACCGTATATAGAGACTCCTTTAGGGAAATGGAAAAAGTAACTTTCCCTACCGGATCCTTTCCCTTTTTCTCCCGCTCTTCCGGTGTTTCAATGCCATGGTCTACAGCGTTCCGAATAAGTTGGCTTATCACAATATTAAGCGGGTCCAGGGCTCGGTAGGGTATGTGTATAGGTTCCCCTTGCTGCACAGAAAAGAGTACCTTTTTACCTAAAGGGTCTGATAGATCTTCTACCAGTTGAGAAGCTTTATCAATAAGAACCTGTAGGGGTATTCCGGTTTGGGATAATATATTTAAAGCATGAACTAGACGGAATTCTTTTTCCATAGTTGAAGAACAACCTACCCATAGTTCCTGTTGGTGCAGGAAGTCTTCGGGAAGGGATAGTATTTGACCTTTTACTTTTCGGTAGTTTAAAGAAGAAGCGAAAAGGGGTGGGGAAGGAGCATGTAAGTCCCCACCCAATAATTCCTCTGAGGGATGGGGAAATACCTCTACCCTTTTCATTCCATTTAATTGTACCCAGGATTGTAACTGCATAAGATTAGCTTTAGAAGTGACAAGGATAGAGCATTGACGGGTCTTCCCCTGCTGAAGAATACTGAGCGGGGGGTATACCTTTAAAAGGTTGGTACGAACCTCTAAATTGTTTATTAACAAGTAGAGGCGGGGATACGGCATGGGTTCTGCCTCCTCCACTTCCGCCACTACCCGATAGAGATTCTCTCCCCTTAATAAAGCTTCTTTTAGCAAGATGCGTTCAAAGTCATTCAATTGATCTAACTTCGTTACCGAAGCTGCAGGTACCTCTATCTCTACTCCTTTTAAAATTGAAGTCAAATCTGATACTAATTTACCGTAGAGGGTTTGTAAAACCTTCCATTCTGAAGAAGCAAGGGGCGATTTCTGTAAATTTGTTAATTGTCCCTCCATTTGTTCTGCATCAGAAGCTACCTTTACATATCCTAGAAAAGAGGCTTCAGATTTTAAGGCATGGACTGAACGAAAAGCCTCCTGGACTAGATCGGGGTCCCACTTTTTCCTATCAAGAGCAGCAAATAACCGGCCTATACTATCCAGGGCTTTTCTTCCATCCTGAGCAAATAATGTTTTTAATTCCGCTTTATTCTTAAACTGCATACTAGTAGGTTTCACGCTCCTTTCGATCCTTGAGGGAAATAATCAGTTCCACCTCTCCCACGGTTGTTCCTAGATGGGAAGCTATTAGGGTCGGGGATATCCCTTTATTATAGAGATCTAATACTTCTTCTTGTAAGGTACGTTTTATTTCCTGAGGCCGGACACTTGCTTTTTGCTGAACAATAGAGTTGTAGGTGGGGGGAACTTGCTTTTCCATTTCCCTGTGCAAAACCGATAACCGTTTGTCAACTCCAGCAAGTGTTTCCTTAACTTGGAGCATCTTATCTTCTAAAAGAGCAATGTTCCTCTCTGTAGTATGGTTTAATTCCACAAGTATTTCCTCTAATTCCTTACGGGCTTTGGAAACAATGTTCTCTACCTGTAAGGCCCGATTGATTTTGCTTTTCAGAAAAAAAAATATTCCTATTAGGGTAAGTAAATTTAGTAAAACCCAACCAAAGCTATTCATCTTTTATCACTATCCTGATAAGTCTATATTTTTCCCAAGCGCCGGGTCTTTCACAACCTCTAATTTTTCCTCCTCCTCTTTCTTCTCTGCCTTCATTTTTTCGGTATTCTGTCTAAACTTTCTTCCTGAACCTTGCTTTTCATTCCGAATACGCTCTGTTTCACCTTGCTCAACTTCGGAGGCCTGTAGAACCGTATGAGTCTTTTGGTCCGATTGCTGGAGTTGTTCTTTAGTTTGGACGGCTTGCTGATGCAAGGGCTGCTCTTTTTGTAGAGCCTGTTCTCTGCTCATTTCATTCAATCGGGAAAACAATACCTGTAGATCTATGGGTTTTAATGCCATTACCGTTTTTCTAGGTCCACTTCCTCCGGTTCTTCGTATTTTGTAACTTTTACTAAACTCCCTTCCGCAATAAAGGTAACTGCCTTGAACTCGTTCTTTACCTCTAAAAAGGCATCTTTAATATAGATTTTTACTCCTGGGAACACAGTGGAAGAAGAACAGATTTTTCCGTTTATCTTTAATTCTGAAAGATAGTGCTTAAGTTCTTCAATTTCTGTTTTGATTTTTTCTAATTCCTCTGCTATTTCTTTTTTTCGGTTTAACAGCTCCTGGTAATACTTCTCTTTTTCTTCAGGGAGGGTTTTTTTCATTTTTTTCAAGTTCAATAGAGTAGATAAGTTCAGATTCACATCGTCTGATTCTTTTACAAGCTCTTCTCTCCGTTTATTTAAATTGTCGAACCGTTCCTTGCTTTTCGGATCGTACCCTGCTTCTAGGATCGTTTCACTGCCCGACACAGAACCTAATATTTTAGCATTAATTTCCTCAGCCGCTCTCAGATGTCCCCCTACAATAGCAGCGCGTTTGCCTTTGCAAATGATCTTTCGATTGGCAATAATAATGGAATTAATGATACCGTCGCTTACCACCACATTTTCCCCTGCTTCCACTAATGCATTTTCAATAAAACGGGCAAATACAGAGTGTCCACATAAAACTTTTCCTGTTGTTTTCCCGGCTATCCCTTGGTGTACAATAATGTCCCCTTCCGCATCCAAATCGCATTTACCTACACTTCCCATTATTTCAATGTTTCCAGCAGCTTTAACGGAAAATCCATCTTCCACATTCCCTTTTACCATTACAGTGCCAAGGAATAATATATTGCCCGTTTTTAAGTTAACGTCTCCTTCGACCACATAGATGGGTTCAACATTCAACTTATCCGCTGTAATTACCACCTGTCCATTGATTTCTGCTATAGCGGTACTACCATCTTCCGAAAGATGGACATTCTTACCTATCTGGATTTCACAATCCTTGCCATCTTTTGCTGGCAACAATTTTCCTGTAACAGTTCTGCCACTTTCTCCAGGTTCTGGAGGTATTTTACGGGCAAGAACCTGCCCTTCCACCACATTTTGTATAAGGTTCAGTTCTTTGAAATCTACTCTGCCGTCTTTTTCTTTTAACTTAATCTGAGAGGTATTACGTTCAAAAGTATACACTATATATGCATCTCGACCGTTCCTTGGCTTGGAACCTTCAGCCACCAATACGGGAACGCCATATTGAGGATCTTCCTCCAGCTGGTGAATTACCTCTTCTTTAATACCATACACAACACCATTTCTCTGAAGGAACTCCACCATGGTGTCAAAGGTCGGGTCCGCACCCCCTGCTCCTGGAGGATGTAATATTAACAAAGCTCTCATTTCTGCATCTATTATTTCGACCGACATCATGGGATCATTAGCAGGGTTGTAAGCATAATCTGCAATTTTTACAAACTCATCGTCTGCATACTTCACTACTTTTGAAACGGTCCCGGCATCAAACCTACCCCCGTACCTACGGTTAATTTTTTCTAAAGCTTCCCGTTCTGTTACTCTTCTCCCTTTCCCATGGGGTGGTAAAACCTTTAAGAATACACCCTCAGGGGTTAACCGAACACAGACTTTTCCATCCCTATGTGCCTCTTTCTGTTCTTCGGCTACCCCAAAATCCATATCCAAAGCTTCCTCTTCCGAAGAGGCGGCCTCAGTTTTTAAAGCTTCATAAGCAATAATTAACCAGGGTTTCTTTTTTAATCCAAAGGTGCCTTTGGACCCTTTTTCTAGCACCTCGTACTCCAGATCGCGAATACGAACCCCTAATTCTATCGAGGCTTGAGTTAAGGCCTCTTCTAAAGTTTCACCCTTTGCTTCAACCCTTTTTCGAAATTTGTCCTGTTCAGCCTGTTCTTTTAGGTACTCTCGGATTTGTTCTAGAGTAACCATTTATAGAATCCCCTTTTTAATGTTCGTCAGCTTTGCCCGTAACCTCAAAATGGCCTTGGTGTGAAGCTGGGAAACTCTTGACTCAGTTACTTCTAATACCTTGCCGATTTCTTTCAGGGTAAGATCTTCATAGTAGTACAAAATTAATACTTTTTTTTCTTTTTCAGGTAGCTCTTCAATCGCTTTAATAATAACCCGTTTTATTTCTTCTTTTTCTACAATAGTCTCTGGATTCATGCTTTGGGGTGACTCTAAACTATCTGCTATGGAAACATTGTCATTTTCTTCTCCTGTAAACCATACATCATTTAATGAAAGAATAGAGGTCCCGCTGATTTTCAGCATAGTTTTCTCGAATTCTTTTACCGATACTCCTAGAGCGCCTGCGAGTTCTCTATCGCTAGCAGCTCTTCCGAGGGTGGCCTCTAAGGTGCGCATAGTATTTTCTATTTCCCTGCTTTTTTGGCGTACCGAGCGAGGGACCCAGTCAATCGAACGAAGTTCATCAAAAATTGCCCCTCGGATGCGAGTAACCGCATAGGTTTTGAACTTTACATGCTTATCTGGATCGAATTTTTTGATTGCATCAAATAAACCAAATACTCCAAAACCTACAAGATCGTCGAACTCCACTGTGTGGGGCATACCTATAGCAATTTTCCCTGCTACGTATTTTACTAAAGGAGCATACTGCTTTACAAAAAAATCTCGAATCTTCGGATCTCGGGTTTTTTTGTAGGTTCTCCAGAGTTCCTCTTCTGTCTTCTCATCCAAGACTTTTTCCTCCATACCTTTTTACCCTTCCCGATCCTTTTTTAACAAGGTTTGAATCGCTTTAGCAATCACAGCTGGGTCCTCATCGGTAGATTGAGGCTTCCCTTTAAAAGGATTCCCTAAAGAGTCATTTCCCTCAATCGGTATAGCTTCAGCAAAGGAATCGCTAAACTTCCCTAAATCGGGAAGATCCTCTGAAGACTCTTCTTGAGAGGGTTTCTCTTGAGTTTGCGTTTCTTCTGAAACAAATAGGGGTTCTTTTAAAGGCTTAGCAACCTCTTCAATTTCTTCTACGAAATCATCCAGATTCTCCTCCGTAGTGTCTTTTGAAGAAAGGGACTCTTCCAGGTGAGGATTATGCTCAGGAATTACCACATCTATTACATTGCCTTCGTCCTTTGGGGGAAAGTTAGTGTGTAAGAGTTCTGGCAAAAAACGTTCTACCACCGTATATACCCCTGCTCCTAATAGGGCAAAAACAAATCCTCCTAATAAGGCGCGAAAAAGTAGGGTTAATAAAAAAACCCCACCTAGAAATCCAAAAAGAATAGAAAACACAAACCCTCCCACCCCCATCCAAATCATTACCTTACCCCGTTCCATACCCTGCATCTCTAATCCCTAGATTAGGAGAAATACCCTCCCTGGTCAAGCATTATGTTTTCCCCAACAATTTCCGAAGGAATTCGCCAATTCCACTTCCATCCCGGTAGTCTACTTTCTCCAATCTGGATACTATGTGTTTCATACAAATACTTGCCTTTGCTTTTGGCTCTAACACCAAAAAGGGCTTCTGTTTTAACACGGCGGTTTGTACTGCCGGATCTTCATAAATATATCCCAAATAGTCCACTTTGACATTGAGAAATTGTCCTGCAATATTTACCACCCTCTCTGCTACCCGCTTTCCTTCCACCACACTTTTTACCCGGTTCACCACAAGCTTAAGACCCAAGTTTAAGTTATCTATTTCTGTAGCGATAATCTTAATAATACCATATGCATCTGTCATAGCGGTGGGTTCAGGAGTGGTTACGATAATTGCATCATCTGCAGCAGCAATGAAAGAAATAACGTTATTGGAGACGCCGGCACTAGTATCAATAATAATGACATCTGCTATAGATAACTTGTACAATTCCTCTACAAAGTTTTTTCGTTCCTCTTCCGTTAAATTGGCAATCCGGGCAAATCCCGAAGCACCGGCTACAATCTGGATACCATAATTAGTATCCAATATGATATCCTGCATACTCTTCTGCTTGCGAATCAAATGGTAAAGGTTATACTTAGGAATAATACCAAGTATAACGTTTATATTTGCTAATCCTAAATCAGCATCCATCAACACTACCCGTTTTCCCAACTGAGCATAGGCAATAGCTAAGTTCGTAGAAAAATTAGTCTTTCCCACCCCACCTTTCCCACTCGCTACCGTTATGATACGGGTAGATCGCTCAGCAGGAGCTAAGATTACAGTTTTATTTCTCATTATTTCTCTTAAGGTTTCTGCTTGGTCTGGCATGGTTAACTCCTTTCACCTATATACATCATCAGAGGAGGGGGTAAATCTTTTTTCTAATTCTTTTCGCTGGATGCGAAAAGATTGTAGACGCACCAAGAGTCGAACTTGAGTTGCAACCTCAAGATCCTGCGGGACTCTTTGTCCGTTGGTTATATAGGAAATCGGCTTACCCCTTTCTCCAACCGTACTCAGAATCGTACCGATTCTGGATGTTTCATCCATTTTAGTAATAATGATAGAAGCATACTCAAAAGGCTCAAATTGACTCATAATTTCTCGAATATCTGCTGCTTTAGTAGTGGCACTGATGGCTAAATGAAGGGTGGCTCTACCTTCTGCTGCTTCTAACATTTCCTTCATTTCTGCCAGTTTCACAAAATCTCTCGGACTTTTCCCTATGGTATCAATAAAAATACGATCTACATCGTTGTACAGGGCTAGAACTTTTTTTAATTCTGCGTAGGTCTCTGCACAAGCTACCGGAACACCCATTATGTTACCGTAGGTCTCTATCTGGGCTTTTGCTGCAATCCGGTAATTATCAATAGTTATGATTCGAACTTTTTCTGGCCTTGGGGAACTTACCCCGTACAGTGCTGCCAACTTTGCAATGGTGGTTGTTTTTCCTACTCCTGTAGGTCCTACAATGATAAAAATTCGAGGTTTTCCCAAATTCCGTTCCTGATAGATCTGAATAGATTCGCCAATCCAATCTACCACACGGTCTTCAACCATTTCAAAATTATCCAGCTGCTCTAAAGAAAACTCTTTTTTTATTCGCTCTAATATCCGACGAATATAGGAATCGGTAAAGTCATTTTCCCGTAGTAGTTCCTCTATACGTTGGAGGGTAGCATGTGCCTCCATCTGCTTGGGTACAGGTATCTCTAATTTTTCTTTAATAGCTTGAACTTCTTTTAAGACTTCTTTCAAAGTAATATCTGGAACCTTAGGTACAATCTGAACAGTAGAAAGGATCTTTTTCTTTTCCTCCTCCAAGTCCAAGCCTTTTTTTCGAGGCACTTCATTGGCCACATAACCCGTAATTTCTACCCCTTCTTTTGCAAAGAAACCTAGAAATCCTCCTATACGAATCGTTCTATGGGTTAGTATTTTTGCTTGATCTCCGTACTTTTGACGTATTTTCTCTAAAGCTTCCCGATGAGTATAAGCTTGTTCCGTAAAGTACTGCATACGATCTACCCTTCCAATTTAATTTCACCCAAAGATTCTAGCCGTACATCAGGAACAATCTCCGGCACCGAAAGAACTACTAAGTCGGGAAAATCTCTTGCGGTACTAGACCGCACCAGGGGCCGGGCTGCCTCGGAACAGAGAATTATGGGCAATATCCCCTGATCCTGGGCATATCGTAAAGCATTGGCTAAAGAGTTGATCCACTTCCGATGTATTTCAGGTTTCAAACCCGCTATAAGACCACCGGCAGTTTCTACCCGTGAATCAATAATCGTTTGTTCGAATTTGGGTTCCAAGGTAAACACGCGAAGAATTTTTTGCTCATCTGCATACTGCTGGCATATCTGCCTAGCTAAAGCCTGCCGTACTTTTTCGATTAAAAAAGGTATATCCTTTGTAATAGCGCCATAATCGGCAAGGCATTCTAGTATTGCCACCGTATTGCGTATGGATACATGTTCCCGAAGTAGACCTTGGAGAACTTTCTGAACTTCCCCTAAGGACAGGTGTTTCAACACATCCTCCACCACAGCAGGAAAATCTTTCTTTAGGGTATCTAATATGGCTTGAAGTTCCTGTCTCCCTAATATTTCTGCAGCATGTTTCTTAATGACTTCAGTTAAATGGGTGGCAATGATAGAGGGTGGGTCTACAACTGTATATCCTGCCCTTTCTGCCCTGTCTCGATCCTCCTCTGCAATCCATAAGGCTGGTAAACCGAAGGCAGGGTCTTTGGTCGGATCACCTGGGACTTCTTCCTTTACCCTCCCTGGATTAATAGCTAGATAGTTTCCTAGGCGCAAACTCCCTCTACCAACCTCTACTCCTTTAATTTTGATACAGTACTCAGAAGGATCCAGGCGCATATTATCAATGATACGGATTCTAGGCACAACTAATCCGATATCTAGGGCTGTCTCTTTTCGTATTCGGGTAATACGGTCTAGCAATTCAGCTCCTTGGTCTTTATCTACCAAGGGAATCAAGCCATAGCCTAATTCTAAGGAAATGGGATCTAGAGGAACAACCGGAGATATTTCGGCAGGAGCTTCTTTAGGTTTCGCCTTAGGTACTTCCTGTTGCTGGGCAGCAATCTCTTTCCTTCCCAAAGAAAATGCAAATCCCCCAAACACCAAACCCATGGGGAATAGAATATACCAGGGGAAACCGGGTAAAAAGGATAAAACGAGGATGAAAAAAGCAGCAATCCAGTATATCCTCGATTGACGGGAGAATTGTTTGGTTATGTCAGAGCCAAAAGAACCATCGGATACTGCCCTTGTTACGATTAAACCCGTGGCCGTAGAAACAAGCAGGGCAGGGAATTGGGAAACCAACCCATCTCCTATGGTAAGGGAAATGTAGGTGTTTACAGCCGTACTCAAATCTTCTCCATGGATAGACATTCCAACAATCATTCCCCCTATCATATTCACTAGGGTAATAAGGATGCCTACCTTTACATTTCCTGAGACAAACTTGGAAGCTCCATCCATGGCTCCGTAAAAATCTACTTCCCGCTGCAGATCGTTCTTTCGCCGTGTGGCTTCTTCTTCCGAAATAGCGCCGGAATTATACTCTGCTTCAATAGCCATTTGCTTTCCCGGAAGTGCATCGAGGGTGAACCGGGCAGCAACTTCCGCAATACGGGTGGCTCCTTTGGTAATTACGATAAATTGTACGGCAATAATAATGATAAAGATAATGAACCCTATTACCAAACCTTCCGTACCTTTGGTACCCACAACAAAGCTCGCAAAAGCTCGAATTAACTTCCCATCGAACTTTTTTCCTAATGCAAGAATGAGTCGAGTGGAGGACACGTTCAAAGCTAGCCCGAAAATCGTAACCACCAAAAGTAACGTCGGAAATACAGAAAAATCCAGTGCCCGATGGGAGTACAGGGTAATGAGAATAATAAGTAAACTCAGCACTAGATTCATGGCCATTAGGGTGTCTAACAGGAAGGTAGGCAGGGGGATAAGGAGCATCATAACTACTACAATGACACCTACAGCAACCAAGGCATCGCTCTTTTGTCGCAAAAAAGCGTTGGTTACAACCGTTTGTACATCAGCCATTGGCGGTCCTCTCCTTTTGCATGCTGTATACCTGTTTCAGAACCGCAGCCACTGCTTCGTAAAATTTAATCGGAATCGTATCTCCGATTTCAACTTCGGCATACAGTGCACGTGCTAGGGGTTTATTCTCCACTAAAGGTACCCCATGTTCTTGAGCAACCCTTTTAATATTTTCTGCAATTAAATCCTGACCTTTGGCAGTTACCATGGGGGCTTCCATTGTTTCACTACGATATTCTAAAGCAACAGCGTAATGAGTGGGGTTGGTTATTACTACATCCGCTTTCGGTACATTTTGGATCATGGTTCTTGTCATTAACTCGCGCATCCTTTGTCGCAGCCGACTGCGGATTAATGGATCTCCTTCGTAAGTTTTCCGCTCTTCAATTAATTCCTGTCGGGACATTTTTAATGATTCTAGGTACTGACGTTTTTGGAAAAAGTAATCAATAATAGAAAGGACTAACAGTACTAGGGTAGATTCGGCCAGAATACGAAGAGCAAGGCTAGCCACTACGCTTACCGATGATAAAAAGGGAGTTTTGAGTAAGCGAATAAGCACGCCTATCTCTGCACGAATATTAAAATATGCGATTAAACCGATAAGAACTAATTTGAGTATAGATTTGGAAAGATTAAATAGGGCTTCAGTAGAAAATAAAGTACGTTGTAAATAACGGCTGAAATTGGGAACAATACGGTTAAAGTCCGGAATTATAGGCTTAACCGAAAATAAAAACCCAAACTGAACCACATTCCCTAACACAGCCCCTACTAGCGAGACTCCAGCTACAGGAGCAGATAAACGAATAAAATATTGAAGAAAGGCTTGAAAAATCGAAGCGTTAAAACCTGAATCAACATCCCCTGTTTTTCGGATAAAGAAATGCACCATTTCTCTTAAGGTTTTGAGATAGTAAGGCCCTAGAAAAATTAGCGCAATCACCACTAATAATAACACAACCGAAGAGGATAAATCCGGAGATTTTGCGACCCTC
>JBDNDI010000047.1:0-11881 GCA_046719195.1 Spirochaetales bacterium
TAGTTCGAGATCCCTCCAAACTAAAGCCTAAAATCGCCATAATTACAAACCTGTTTCCGGATCACCAAGACAGGTACCCGGATATGGAATCGTATGCTCGAGATAAAGCGATCCTTTTCCGCAATCAAACAAAAGAGGACGCTACTCTGGTGCATGCCGATGATTCGTATGGGAAACGCTTCTATAAATCCACTCCAGGTACTCCCTATTGGGTTTCCTCCTCTCCCCTTCCTTCAGATAGTTTCGGGGCCTATTTAAAAGAGGGGGTAGGCTTAGTACAAATAGGGGGTAAACAAATACCAGTAGTTCCGGAACAGGTGCATCTTGTAGGCCTCCATCAAAAGAAAAATCTCTTGTTTGCCGCCTTAGGTTTGTATCTCTTTGGTGTCCCACCTGAAGCAATTCAGGAAAGCATGGCCGAGTTCCCGGGAGTAGAACACCGGTTAGAGTTCTGTGGTGAGGTTGGGGGGGTTCGATTCTACAACGATTCTGCTGCAACAGTCCCCGAAGCCACAGCTTGCGGAATACAAGGGTTTTCCACCCCCCTACTTTTAATTACCGGCGGAACCGATAAAAACTTAGATTTTACCCCCCTAAAACCCTTTATACATAAACCAAAAGAAATATATCTTCTCGAAGGAACCGGCACAGAAAAATTGAAAATCCTTCTTCAGCAGACGGGAAAGACCTTCCACGGGCCTTATTCTAACTTACAACAAGCGGTGTACGACGCTTTTAAGATAGCTCTATCGGGCGATACCATCCTTTTCTCTCCCGGTTGTACTTCTTTTGGAATGTTTTTAAATGAGTTTGACAGAGGAAGAAAATTCAAAGCTATTGTGCAAACTCTAAAAGGGGCTGGTTAGGTTCCTTAAGACCACTTATATCGTACACTTCCAAGTTATTATCCAGAAAATCCGTAAAGGCTAAATACCGATTATCGGGTGAAATAGCCAACCCGGTAGGTTGATTTCTCCCCCACACCCAATCGACAACCTGAAACGGAACCGTATCAATAACAACAATTTTTCCAAACTCCGGCCCCTTTTTCTGATAATCCTCCGCATTATTTTTCCCTCTGACAGAAACAAAGAGGTACCTTCCATCGGAAGAAAGAGCTAGAGTATTCGGATTACTCCCCACCCTTAATCCGGCTACGGGTTTTTCCGTAATCAAAGAAAATTTCGTTACCCGCCCTGTAGCCATATCACTTATATAAGCAAAATGCCTTTGGGTATCCAATACAATATGACGGGTGGCGCCATGTCCCATCGGTATAGTACGAACTCTTTTTCTAATTTGAGTATCTATTACGTCGATGCCGCCGGGCTCAAAGAGACACACATATAAAAGCCCGGCAAGAGAATAAGCCATTCCCCTGGGTACACCGGATACAGGGATTACTGCTACTACCTTTTTCTTAGAAGTATCTACCACACTAACTGATTTTGACTCCCAGTTGGAAACATAGGCAAACAGTTCCTCTGTATCGGTGCATATCACTTTGGGCCATACTCCTTCTATAGGAAAGGATGTTTTAGGGGTAAGGCTACCGAGATCTAACACATAGATCTCATTTGTCAGCATCTGAGATACCCAGAGCTCCCTTTTTTGGGAAAGGACACAGAACTCTACCCATCCTGTTTTGCTCCCCAAGGGTATTATTGTTCTCGGATATAAGTCTGGAAAAGGCACCATATCAATTCCTTTCCCCATTAATTGTGTAATCATGAACAAAGGTGCTGCAGGATGAAAAAGGACACTCTTAGGGCCTAAACCTGTAGAGGTTTCCCCTACAAGCTTCAGACGGGAATTAGCCCGCTCTAGTTTTTCCTCTATCTCTAGGGTGTCCTCGAGGACAATTCGAAGATCTTTTGAAAAATACCCCTCCGCTCGTAGTTGCAGATGATGATACCCTTTTTTGAGTTTATAGGACTTCCACTCATTGGTTATTTTTTTGGGGGTAAGGGGTATACCCTTTTCCAATAGTGCAGCTTCGAAGGGAAAGGTGCGTAGGATCAACTCTCCGTAAAGCTCCCCTATTTCTTTTGCAACTAGAAAAGTTTTATTGCAGTTAAAGCACAGCAGGAGAAAAAAAAGAAAATATTTATAAAATCGTTGATTCATTTTTATTGTTTAGTCTTCCCGATTTGAGTCTCTTGGATGGTTCGGGCTAGGCGAAATCCAATACTAAAACTTGTTCCCTCGGGGGGAAAAAATCCACGCATAGATAATCGCATATCTTCGCGAAAAGTATTCCAGGCTCCCCCTCGTACAGATTTTTGGGTTC
Source organism: Spirochaetales bacterium (assembly GCA_046719195.1). Classification (GTDB taxonomy): domain Bacteria; phylum Spirochaetota; class Spirochaetia; order DTKZ01; family DTKZ01; genus DTKZ01. Next base: position 2,291 of record JBDNDI010000047.1, read on the forward strand.
CTTCTTCCGGTCCCAAAGGATCCTGGCGATGGTTGGATCTATACACTTTTTCTTCAAACCAATCCAAACACCATTCCCACACATTTCCTAGAAGATCAAAATGCCCAAAGGGACCAACGCTTCGTAAGGTTCTATATCCTGCTTTCACCGTACCATCGTAAAACCCAACGGGGGTAGTTGGCCCCCCTCTTTCTATGGGAGAACGTAACCCTTCAAAAGGATCCCCGCTTCTATGGTAATTCACTCCTGCGGGCTGCAGGGCACCTCCCGGATACAGCAGTTTTTGAGTACCCCTAGCCGCATATTCCCATTCTGCTTCTGTAGGCAACCGATAGCCCCCGGCATTTACATCGATCTGTAAAGTTTCTAAGGGTTGAGCAGGATCAAAGGTTATAGAGGGAAATACTCCCTCCATTAAAGACAGATAGTAGCAGAACGCCAGGGCTCCATACCAGCTTACTCCCACTACGGGATGTTGTTCCCTTCCGCGTAATACGGTAATACGATCTTCTGATCGGGAAAATCCAAACTGAAAGCCGAACCGTAGCTCTTTTCCTCCAGCCAGAATTACCCCACCCGGACCTTTAAGGGTATCTTCTTCCCAGAATAAAATATTCGCAGCGAGCAGAAGGTTCATAACATATGCAAATTCCTGGTTTGTTATCTCGTAGGTTCCCAACTGATACGGCCTACTCAAAGTCACTTCATGCTCCGGCCTTTCCCTTTCCATACCCCCATTGTACCCCATAGTAAAGCTTGCTATTTCTCCAGCTTGTAATACGGGAAGCAGGGATACAGAAAAGGGACGATAAGATATTTTCCATTGTTTTTGGGACTTCGCTATTTGTTCTTTGGACAATCCTGAAACTTCCAGAGCAAATTGCATTCGAAGATAGTACTGTTTGCCTTCCTCAAGAGGAGGTAGCTGTACTTGTTGCTCCTCAATTATCTCTTTGAATAGTATTTCCGAAAAAGAGGGATCAGCAGCTAACTCGACTTCTACCGCTAGGGGGTTAGGGGAAGTAGTCCAGTAAAGGGTTGGTTGGGCTACAGAAAATTGAAAACCGTCGAATAATCCCATTATTTTTAAATCAGGCTCTAACGCTTCCTCCTTCTCTACCTTTTCCTCGATAAACTTTGCCTCTTTCTCTTCAGATTCGGGCGGCTTTTCTTTGCTAGGCGGTATTCCAGGGTCTTTGGGAAGGGATAGGCTTTCAACAGTAGAGGGTACTTCTTCCTTCTGGGGAGGTAAGGTTGGAGCAGGGGGAGGGGTAGGTGTTCCCGCACACCTAAATAAAAAAAGGCAGAGAAGTATACCAATTCCGTAATGAACCCGGTTCATACCGTGGAAAGTTGTTGTAGCCGAATTTCTAATTCGGGTAAATCTATATCTTCCCGACGCATGTACACCGGTTTCCCCCGGTAAAATAGGATTAAAGTAGGCACAGAATAGGCAAGAAACTCTCCTGCTGCAGTAGGATGCCTCTCTAGATCTACCACGTAGGAACTAATCTGCCGATACTTTCTTGCTAAGCGGGCAACCTTTTTATATAAAATTCTGCATAGCTCTGATTCTTCACGGTAAAAAAAAGCTAATACAGGTTTAAAACTGTGAATTTCCTCTTCCAGGACATTTAAAAATTCTAAGTATCGCATGTCTATACTATAATACAGTTTTCTAGATCAATGAAACCTTTTTCGAATACCTTTGTAGTAAAAAATCCGTACTTTTTCCGCAACCCGATATACCCCATACCCCAGAGGGGCAAACGGATAGTCCCAGGTTCCAACACGATGGAGAATTGTTCCTCCAAATCCGGTTTTAAATCGATACAATCCTGCCATAGGATGGGTGGGATCCTCTTTCGGGGGTATACCAAAAAAATCGTACGTAGCTGCTCCTTCTTGTTTAGCCCATCGGATTGCTTCCCATTGTAGAAGATAGGAAGCCATAGTGTTTCGGTGCTGATTGGAAGAGGCCCCGTAAAGATAGGTAGCCTGAGTATTGTATAATGCAACGACAATACCCCCTATAAGAGTGTCCTCCACCGAGGCAAGAAAGAGTTTCATTTTGGGTCTTTCCCCTACGTAGGTTTGGGATAGGGAGAGCAAATCTTGGTAATACTTTAGAGAATGAATAGCAATCCGATCCCGTTCTGCGGTCTCACAGTAAACTCGATACCAATCTACCAAATCCTTTTGTTTCCCTTCCCACACCTGCACACCTTTTTTCCTAGCTAGCCGAATATTGTAACGAGTCTTCGGTTTCATGGAACTTAAAAGTTCCTCTTCGCTTGGTATTAAAGAAAGTATTACCGTGTCCGGGGGTTGAATATAAGTGGGAGCTTTATAAAACCCTGGGGGTTTTATTATCTCCCTATCTTCTAACGTCACTATCCCTAAATCATTCTGATCGAAAGGTAAGTCGAAACGCAAAAATCTGCAAGAAGAGGGAAGCATTGGAGAAAGAGCCCTGCCTAGCCTTTGAAGGAGCTCCCAAACAATAGAAGCGTTTTCATTTTTTTTAGAGAAAGAAAGAACTTCTTGGGGAAATATTGGACCAAAAGGCACATACGCTAGACTGTATGCCGGAGCAAGGGAACGAATTTGAAGATAAAGCGGTACTTCTACTTTTACATTCTGAAGAGAGAGGTGGATCTTAAAACTGTAGGGCATCCATCCATAGAGAGCTTTAAAAGAACTCCAGAAACCACTCTGCAAGAGATGGGGGCCTCTACCTGCCTCTATCGGGACTTCTTCTACCGAAAGATCCACGTTCCAGTACCTTTGACCAGGATTACCGTACTTTTCCGTTAGATACCTTATTCGTGCGCAACTCTTTGCCTCCCGCTAGTAATGGAACGGTTTCTAGTATAACCGTGTGGTTCACCACTTGGAGAGGAAAACTGAAGAACTCATCGATCGATAATTCTCTCATAGGCCAGCGGTCTTCTAAAGGGAGTGCTTCTAAAACTACACCCTCCGGTAAAACCCTCGTTCCTGGAGGAACACCCTCTATAAAAAGGACCTCTACTATTCCTTCTGTCTCCGCAGCTAGTAACATACCATTACTCATCTCACCCCGTAATTTAGCCGGTTTTAAATTTCTTACCAGCACGATATGTTTTCCTAATAACTCCTCTTGCTGGTAGTAAGGTACTAAACCGGAAACAATCTGAAGCTCTTCTGTACCGGTGTTAACCCGTTCAATATAGAGCTTTTCTGCCTGCGGATGTCTCTGAATGTGGGTTATTTTTCCTACGATCAAATTAACCGAACTGCAGAAGCGTTTTATTTCCTGCTTTGGCTCTTGCTGTGCCTTCTTTTCTTTTTGTTCCCGATCCTTTTGAGAACCTGCAAATCGATTTCTAAGCTCCTCAATTTGAGAATCTTCTAACCGGTTAAAAAGAATTTCCGGTACTTTTACCCTATGAATCCCCGATAGTACCCCTAGGGCTTCAAAGCTCTCTATTGTAACACCGAGGAAACTAGCAATTTTCTCTGCTGTAGTCGGCAGATAGGGATATAAAAGAATGGATAAATCTCTGATGAGGTAAAGGAGGTTCTGTAACAGTACCCCGGTCCCTTCCGGATCTTCGGTTCTGCGCTTCCAGGGCTCCCCGTCTTGAAAAGCTTTATTTCCAAAGGAAGCAAGAGCTAAAATGGCTCGAAAAGCTTCCCTCAATTCCACCTTTTCAAACTTTGCTAGAATATCTTTCTCTTGCTTCCGGACTTCTTCCCAGAACGGATCCCTTTCCCTACCGTTAGGTCCTTCAGGTACTTTTCCGCTGTAGTAGCGATGGAGGAAGGTTAAGGTTCGATTTACCAAATTCCCTAAATTGCCAATTAATTCTGAGTTAACCTTTTCTTGAAAGTCTTTCCAGGTAAAAAGATAATCCGAGGTCTCGGGTCTGTTGTAATAAATATAGAATCTCCACACATCCGCCGGTATCCCTGTATCTTTCGCGTCTGTTCCAAACACCCCTATTCCTTTGCTTTTTGAGAATTTTCCGCTTTCATAATTAAGGTATTCGGTAGAAGACATGTGGTGTAGGAGAGTCCAACTTTCTCCAGAGCCGATTAAGGAACTGGGGAAAATAACCGTATGAAAGGGTATGTTGTCTTTACCAATGAACTGGAAAAGCTCAGTGTGTTCCGGGCTTTTCCACCAATCCTTCCAATCTTTAGTATAAGAAGCGGTGATGGAGATATAGCCTATCGGTGCATCGAACCATACATAAAAAACCTTGTTTTCATACCCTTTTTTCGGAACCGGTATTCCCCATTTCAAGTCCCGGGTTATAGCTCGTTCTTTCAAGCCATCCCGGATCCAGGCTTCGGTCATTTTTATGGCATTCCTAGCCCAGAACCCTTTTACCGATGCTTCCTTTATCCATTCTTCTAATCTGGGACGTATAGCGGGTAGATCAATATAGAGATGTTTAGTCTCTTTTAATTGGGGGGTAGCTCCACATACCCCACATTTGGGTTGCACTAGCTCTGTGGGCTCTAATAATTTTCCGCAAGACTCACACTGATCTCCTCTAGCTTCTGCATATCCGCAATGGGGGCAGGTTCCTCGAACGTATCGATCTGCTAGAAACCGTTCACAGGAGCTACAGAATAATTGTGCTAAGCTATGCTCAGTAATGTATCCATTTCGATCTAATTCAAGGAATATTTCCTGCGTAATGGTGGTATGCTCGGGTGTAGAGGTACGCCCGAATTTATCGAAAGAGATGTTGAACCACTCGTAGATTGAGTTGTGGATTGCATAGTACCTGTCACACAGTTCTTTCGGTGTAATACCTTCTTCTAATGCCCGGGTTTCCGTAGCAGTACCATACTCATCGGTTCCACAGATATACAGGGTATTATATCCTGCCAATCTACAGTAGCGAGCAAATACATCTGCCGAAAGGACCTGAATCAGGTTTCCTAGATGGGGAATATTGTTAACATAGGGTAAAGCTGAGGTAATGAGGCGCTTTTTTTTCATAATGAGCTTACTATACCTTGACTTTACCTAGGGTTACAAGTAGTTTGAGATAGTACAGGAGGAAGTACAATTATGGAACGAAACGTTACTCCCCCCAAGTTACCTTTTACCCTTCAACCCCGGCTCCTGCTACTAGGGGTTATAGGGATCTTGGTAGTACTTGTCTTAATGAGTAGTTTTTTTATTGTAGATCAGACTGAAGAAGCTGTAGTTCTACGCTTCGGCAAGTTTAATCGGATGGCCGAACCCGGACTCAACTTCAAACTCCCTTTCAACATAGAAAAAAATTATAATGTCCCCACTCAGGTTATTCAGAATATGACTTTTGGATTCCGAACCGAAAAACCTGGCGTTACCACCATTTATTCTAGCAAGAGCTATCCGGAAGAATCGGTTATGCTAACCGGAGACTTAAACATTGTGGATGTAGAATGGATTATTCAATACCGGATCTCCGACCCCAAAGCCTGGTTATTCAATATAGAAAACCATTCAAAAACCATACGGGACATATCCCAGTCCGTAATAAACCAACTCGTGGGTGATCGGGGTATTTTAGATGTGCTCGGGCCAGAACGGAACAATATTGAAGTCCAGGGGCAAGACCTAATGAATGAATTCTTTAACAAGTACAACTTCGGTATCCGGGTCACTACGGTAAAATTGCAAAATGTCGTACCTCCCAAAGGATCGGTGCAGGACGCTTTTGAGGATGTAAACAAATCCATTCAGGACATGAACCGCCTCATTAATGAAGGCCGAGAGGCTTACAACAAAGAAATCCCAAAAGCCCGGGGGGAGGCAGAGCAGGTTATTCAGATAGCTCGCGGGTATGCAGCCGAACGGGTAAACCGAGCCCGGGGAGATGTAGCCCGTTTCGATGCTGTGTTAGCCGAGTACCGGCGGGATCGGATCACTACCCGCAACCGGTTATACTATGAAATGATCGAAGACATTTTCAAAGAAGAAAAGAATATCGATCTTATTGATAAAAACCTAAAAAATTTCTTACCCTTGAAAAATCTAGGAGAAACCCAACTTCAACCCCAGGGAGGCACCCGATGAAGAATTCGCTTATTATATTGATTGTTGGTGTACTTATTCTAGGTGTGCTCCTACTGCTAGGACCCTTCTTTATTGTGGAGGAGGGAGAGCAAGCAGTAGTAATCCGGTTTGGTCAGATTGTAAAGGTAGAGACCGAAGCTGGGTTAAAGTTTAAATTACCGCTCATAGATTCTATAGTCACTTACTCTAAGAAAATACTCCCTTGGGACGGAGAACCTCAGAGAGTTCCCACAAAAGAAAATCAATTTATTTGGGTAGATGTAACCGCTCGATGGCGCATTGTAGATCCCAAGCAGTTTTACTCCTCCATAACCACCATGGAGCGGGCTTTTAGCCGGTTAGACGACATTATTGACTCTATAGTGCGTACCACTATTGCAGGGAACTTCCTGCGAGAGGCTGTACGCAGTTCTGATTTAATTAATCAGCTACAAAGAACCGAATATTTGGTGGCAGCAGAAGCTTCCCAAGAAGATGTCCAGAACCTGCGAGAGATGGCAGAGTTTACCCGCATTCGGGTGCAGCAGGAAAACATACAAAAGGGACGCCGGGCTTTATCCGAAGAAATGCTAGCTGCAGCTAAACAGATCGTTCCTGACTTTGGTATTGACGTCATAGACATTATTATCCGGCAGATTCGCTACTCAGACGATCTAACCGAAAGCGTATACAACCGGATGATCAAAGAACGGAACCAAATTGCTCAGGCGTACCGGTCCTTTGGAGAAGGAAAGAAAAAGGAATGGTTAGGAAAACTAGAGAACGAACGACGATCCATCCTTTCTAAAGCCTATGAAGAAGCGGAAAAAATAAAAGGAGAGGCTGATGCTTTAGCTGCCCGGATCTATTCAGAAACCTATGGGAAAGAACCCGATTTCTTTGAGTTCTGGCGTTCCCTTGAGTCTTACCGCTCAGTTATTCCAAAGTTCCGGAAAACCTTAACTACAGATATGAATTACTTCCGATACCTATATTCACCTACAGGCAGGTAAAAGGGAAGCCGGGCATATGGGAAAAAAAGAGGGGAGGCTTCTCTCTTCTCTCCTCCCTCACCTACCCGATGCAAAAATAGTGGGGAAGGCAGATCCAAATATTACAGGTATAACTTACGATTCCCGAAGTGTAGAAAAAGGAAATATTTTCTGTGCTTTGGAGGGGATTCATACGGACGGGCATAGCTATATACCTCAAGCTATCCAACGAGGAGCCGGGGCTATTCTTTGTAGCCACCTACCTAAGCAATTACAAGAGGGAATTCTGTATATCGTAGTGGGGAATGTTCAAAGTGCCATGTCCCGTCTCTCTTCTAGTTTTTACGATTTTCCTAGTAAAAAGTTGCGGGTTGTAGGTGTAACAGGCACGGACGGGAAAAGCTCTACCGTTTACTATATACACCAGCTCCTGAATGCTCTAGGTAAGAATAGCGGCTTATTATCTACTGTAAATCTACAGACCGGAGAAACCTTAGATAAAAACCCCCTCCGTCAATCCACTCCCGAGGCTCCAGTTATTCAGCAGGTACTTGCCGAAATGTGGGAAAAAGGGAAAGACACCGCTATTATTGAAGCCACCTCCCATGGACTTTCCCATCGTACCGGCCGGCTACAGGACGTAGAGTTTGATGTGGGGGTTGTAACTAATGTCACTCACGAACATCTAGAGTTTCATGGCACTTGGGAAGCCTATCTGAGCGATAAAACCAATCTATTTCGGGCCCTCTCACCTGATCGTAGCGCAACAAAAGGATGCCCCTGCCTCGGAGTAGTAAATCGGGATGACCGAAGTTATTCCTACATCCTGCAACATTGTTCGGCTCCTCTGTACTCCTATAGCATAAAAAATCCTCAGGCAGATCTGTATGCTTCTATTCTTCATTCCGATTTATCAGGAAATACCTTTTCCTTACAGGAGGGACCCCAACTTTACCCGCCCCTTCGCATACCTCTTCCTGGAGTATTCAATGTAGAAAATGTATTGGCTTCCCTTCTTACGGTATCCCGGCTCGAGCAACTTCCCCTGGAAACTTTTTTTCCCTATTTGGGTAACCTAAAAGGCGTTCGGGGAAGAATGACTCCTATAGTAAAAGGGCAACCGTTTTCCGTTATCGTAGACTACGCCCATACTCCCGGATCCTTTGAAAAAATTTTCCCCCAGGTTCGCAAATACACCCAAGGCAAGCTTATAGCTGTTTTTGGCTCTGCAGGGGAAAGGGATCTGGAAAAACGTCCCCAGCAGGGTAAAATTGCATCTACCTTCGCCGATCTGTTGGTCCTAACCAACGAAGACCCTCGCCTAGAAGAACCAATGAAAATACTAGAAGATATCGCCCGCGGCTGTATAAATAAAAACAAAGGAAAGGACCTGTTCCTAATACCCGACCGAAGAGAAGCAATACTATTCGCCTTTTCCCTAGCAAACTCCTCGGACACCGTGCTTCTTTTAGGGAAAGGGCATGAAAGCAGCATCATTCTAGCGGAAGGCCCTATAGCTTGGGATGAAATTCAAGTTTCGGAACAAATACTGGAGAAGATGGGATACTGTTAGAATTCTTAAAAGGGTAACTCAATCCGGTAAGCGGTACCTTTTTGAGGTAACCGCTCTAATTTACCTTCTAACTGTTCTACCAACGCATGAATCAACTGGTATCCTAAGGTTTCTGTGATTTGCAAGTGAAAATTTTCAGGCAACCCTATCCCATCGTCTGCAACAGTAAGGATACATTTATCGCTCCCCCGTTTAAGTTGAACCCAGATGTTTCCTTTCTGAGAATCCGGAAAAGCATATTTTATACTATTGGACACCAACTCATTTACCAACAAACCCAAAGGGGTAGCGGTGTTAATGTTAAGACTAAATTCCTCAACATCTATGTGAATTTGAATATTGTTGAAAGATTTTCCATACATTTCTGCCAAAGACTGAACGAGATTGTTTAAATACGAGGCAACATTTACCGTTGAAAGTTGTTCGGATAGGTAAAGATGTTCATGTACCAACGCCATAGAGCGGATTTGCATCTGACTATCTAAAAACAAATTAGCATCTTCAGGGTCTTTTAAGTTGCGCTTCTGCATATTCAGCAGACTAGAAATAATCTGTAAATTATTTTTTACCCTATGATGAATTTCTTTTAGCAACAGATTTTTCTCCTGTAAGGCTAACTCTAACTGTTCCTGAGTCTGCCTCCTTTGGGTAATATCGTGAATAATCCCCACCGAACCTTTTAATTTAATTCCCTCTTTTGAATCTTTTTCAAAGAAACCTGCTGCATCCACTTCTCCATAAGAAGTAACTAATGCAAGACGCTCTGCTTCGGTACATCCCTCGGCAGTCCCGGTTTTTTTACAACGTAGGCGTACTTCTAACCCAACGGTCTTGCGAGAGCCTCTTCTTCTTTCATCGAACAGTTTGGGAGCTTTTTCCGGACCAGTAACCTTACCCTGGTACTGCTGCAGTACTAGTTTCCGGCTAACCCGAGGCACTTCATCGGGTTCTAACAGTACAGAAAAGTGCTTACCTATAAGCTC
>JBDNDI010000048.1:0-11768 GCA_046719195.1 Spirochaetales bacterium
CAGAACAACCAATTCAGTTGTACGGTTACCTTTTTCCCTAGCTCGCGGGCTATAATATTGGCGGTAGTTCCACCGCAGAGAATTTTTTTCCCTGGATAGGTTCGAAAAAGTTCCCCTAGCTCCTTATCTCTTTCCGAATAGAAAGGGGGGCCGGTAAGAATTAGAGTTTTTCTCGGATTGCGGAAATATACCACACCGCAGGTAACATCGTCTTTAGCTTCTAGGGAATCGTTCCACAAGCTTTTCTGTACTACCTTACGGGCTAGTTCCCGGGCAGAGATGGTGGGATCCCGCAGAATCGTTTGCTGTACAAAAGCCTTAACTCCCGCCATTCCCCAGCCTAGGGGCATGGCACTAGTACCCATCCCAGACTGCACCACTCCATCAGAAAAAAACACGAGACGATCGCCCGGTTCTGCCCTAAACATAGAAACCTGCACCCCTTCTTCCTTCCGGTAGCGGTTAGGCAGGCGGAGGGTAGTTTTGTGAATCTCTACCAATTCGCCGTTTCGAACAAGCAGATACGGAGGATTATCGTACTCTAGAATCTTAACTTCCTGGTCGTGACTAATATCAACAATAGTAAAAGTAGCATACCGTATCTTTCGTTCAGAACAGATAGGAAGAGTACGGTTGATAATACGGGCTGTGCGTTCAATGGGAATGTTTCCGGATATACAGGTAAGGGCCATGGTGGCGGTTAGGGTAGAAAGAACCCCGGCCTTAACTCCACTTCCCAGTCCATCGCTAAGTACCGTAATCAGCCGATTTTCTGTAGGCATTTTCCGGCACAGAAACGCGTCTCCTTCTATCCGTTTAGAAGCTTTGGGAGTCTGAAAATGATCTACTTCGATGAAGGTTTGCATTCCCGTCCCTCCGGTCCAAAAGATCGAATAATCGCATTCAGCATTACCTCGCTTTCCGCAGCGTTTTCCCCTAGCAGGTAGGCTATTTTCTGAACTGTCGATAGTTGTTTTCGGATGATCTTCTCTGCCTGTTCCACAATTTTATCTTTTTGCGTAAAAGGTAAGGTGATGTCCTGGAATACCCCTCCTACAAACCGGCGGGGCTCTACGGTAAAGATGGAACCCCGAAGCACTTTGTCCCGATACCGGATATCCCTATCCACTAGATCAATACCTGTCTCCAATACCGTTTCAAACAAATTGGCAAACGGCAACAGTTTTTGTAAAGAAGCTTTCTCCAAGCCCGGTTTGGTGTCGTATAGTTCTTCTACTTCTTTCCCTAACAGGGAGGCAAAGTTCCGGTTACATTCCACAATCTTTAGATCTTCATCAACCACCACTACTCCCGAAGGCATAGTTTTTATCAACGCATCTGCCTTCTTTTGGGCTAACTTTCGCATGTAGGAAACACACATGGTAGGCTCTGCCTTGTTCTGGAGGAAAGCCAGGGCAAACTGCCGGCAAGTATCATACCCACAGCCCCCGCAGTTTAGCTCATCCTGCCGGTTGTACTTACCTACTTTGGCCAAAGCTTCTTTTAAAGACGCTTCGGGAAAGTAAGTTTGTTCTAAAGGCTTTAAATCCCAGGTATAGGTTAGATCGAACCTCTGCTCGAACCCCTGCCCCTCAGTCTCCTGAGAAGGCAGAATCGGGATAGAAGGACCCGGAACCGGCAGGCTCTTACCCTGAAGCTGCGATCTTTTATTCAGTACGCTGCTTACTTGTGAACCCTGGATAGGGGGCATTTTATGGGGGAGAGCTGTCTCAAAAGCAATGTCTAGCCGTGTATATTTCTGAGTCGCACCCCCCGTCAGCAAGGCTTTTCGATGGTACTGTTGAATCTGTGTCTGCTTCACTAAAGTGCCTTTCCGCTGGGAACAAAGGGGTCCGTTTACACAGCCCCCCCCGCAAGCAAGCAATTCGACGAACACTGAAAAAGGCAGGGAAAGCAAGTCCGCTTCCTCTACGCGTTCTAAAGCTCGTTGAATTTCCTTCATGCCGGAAAAACAAAAAAATTGCTCCAGGGAGACCTCAGATCGGTTCTTTATTGTCTGCACCATTCCCCCATCCAGGGGGTACAGGGTTCCGTCCCCGCTCCGGCAAGGAACAAAGTTGGGCTCTTCCTTTAACTCTTTTGTAGATAAATCTTTAGATTGGCCTTGCCTGAAAAGCTCCTCTTTGCCCAATCTTAAAAGATCAATTCCTTCTTTTTCCAGCCAACTCCGAAGTTCCTGAAATCCTAAAGCTACATCTATGAGATCGGGTCGATTATCCGCTTCCCTTTTTTTCCCGATACAGGGGCCTACAAACACCACCCCGATATCCTCTCCATACACTTGTTTTAAAAACTTTGCATGGGCCATTAAAGGGGAAGAAATCGGCGTGATGAAGGAAGCAAGAGGAGGCAAGTACTTCTTTACATATTCTACAGCCACAGGACAAGCGGAAGATAGAGCGAGGCTGAAGGTTTCTCTAGCTACTAAATCCTGAGCAAGGTTTGCGGAAACTATTTCTGCCCCTAGCGCGGTTTCCGACACTCCGGCAAATCCAAGGGTTCTTAGGGCTTTACTCAAACCTTTTTGTTCCATTTCGGTAAACTCCGAGACAAAACTCGGGGCTAGAGATACATACACAGCTCTTTTAGTTCTCAGCACTAGCTTGGCCTTTTCCACATCCCAACGAACACGTTTGGCCTGTACCGGACAGATAGATACACAATGACCACAGAGTATGCAAAGCTCAGGAACCACCTTGGCATGCCCATCAATCACTTTTATCGCTTTTACCGTGCATTCTCGTAAGCATTTGTAACAGTCCTGGCATTGGGCAGGTTCCGTATAGATTGGATTTAACACATCCATGAATCTCTCCTCTTTCCCTCTTTCCCTCTTTCCCTTTTTCCTTAAGGTTTTTCTAGGTTTTTTCGGCCTTATCCTGCAGGTTGCGGGAGAATGCTGAAGAAAGGATTTCGTTTAAAGCAGAAGGATTCACTTCGCTGTAGACTTGCCCGTTAATTTCAATATTCGGACCTTTGCGACAGTTACCGGCACATAGCCGACCCCGTAGATCTACCCTATTCTCCAAACCATAGGTTTGGAGGTAATTCTGAATAACCTCCAGGTTCTTTCTATTCCCCCGGCTAAAGCAGGAACTACCCATGCAGATTTCTATACGCACCTTTTGTTTCGATTCCTCAGTCTTCATTCAGTTTTCTCCCCTCAGGCTTAACAAGAGCCTAGGCAAATTCAATTAGTTGAGATTCAAAGAATTTCCGTTTCGATCAGCTCGGCACTTAGCAATCTACATCTTATTATTGTGATATAAATCACATTATTAATTTATCATCTTTATTAATGTGAATCAATACATTTTATATAAAAATTCTATAAAAATAAATTAAGTTTTTATTAAATAAAGCCATGAAAGGGTTCTGCACAACCCCGCACGTACCCTAAAAGCTCGATCTTTGCTCTTGTGAAATGCTTACCGTTATGCTAATATCCGCCCATGAAAAAATGGAATTTTGTCCGATCCCAGATTGTCGGGAGAAACGCTTTCTTCCCTACTCCCTTTGGGAAACGGTTACTAACCTATGCAGATTATACCGCTTCCGGACGGGGGGTAAGGCTTATCGAGCGATACATGGAGCAGCTTCTAGAATTGTATGGAAATACCCACACTGAAGATGATGTTACCGGCAATCTTACCACCGAACGGCTACATGAGGCAGAACATATAATCAAGAAACATCTAAACGCAGGTCCTGGGTACCATATTATTGAAGCTGGCACCGGAAGTACGGGTGCTATTCACCGGCTCCAGCAAATGCTCGGCTTGTATGTGCCCCCCGCAGGCAAAGAGTTATTTCGTTCGATTCTATTCAACAATTTAGATGCCTCGATAGTGGAAAGAATAGAAGCAACTCTAAAAGCCAAAAGCCCTGTAGTGTTTGTAGGGCCCTATGAGCATCATTCCAATGAAATAACTTGGCGGGAATGTTATGCGGAAGTAGTGGAAATCGACCTAACCGAAGAAGGACTAATTGACCTGCAGGATTTAGAGCGTAAAGTTTCAGACCCCACCTATGCAGGTAGATTGAAAATTGGTTCCTTTTCTGCGGGGAGCAACGTTACAGGTATAAAGACACCAGTGTACGAAATTGCCCGCATTTTGCGTCGCCACGATTGTCTCGTGTTTTTTGATTTTGCAGCTATCGCTCCCTATGTAAAAATCAACATCAATCAGAGCCCTGAAACTTCCTTTGATGCGGTTTTCTTCTCGCCCCACAAGTTCTTGGGGGGGCCTGGCACTACAGGGGTACTAGTGTTTCACGAACGAATCTATCCCAAACACCTTCCGCCTACCTTATCGGGAGGAGGGACCGTAGACTTCGTTAACATGCACGAACAGGAATATACAAAAGACATTGAAAGCCGGGAAAAACCAGGTACTCCGGGAATCTTACAGACAATCAAAGCTGCCTTAGCCCTTCAACTAAAGGAATGGCTCGGTATAGAAGAGATAGAGAAAATAGAAGCTTCCTACATCCGTCGAGCTATCGAATTTTTCCGTACAATTCCCCAGATTGAAATTGTCGGGAATCCCGATCCAGCTCTTCGAATCGCAATCCTATCTTTTAATATAAAAGTGGGGGATTCCTACCTCCATCCTCGGTACGTGGTTAAGTTGCTGAACGATCTATTTGGCATCCAGGCCCGGGCCGGCTGTTCCTGCGCGGGTCCCTACGGACATCGGCTCCTCCATATTGACCTGAAAAAATCTCTAGAATTCAAAGAGAAAATCTTACAAGGGGAAATGGGCATTAAACCCGGTTGGGCAAGGATGAATTTTCATTTTCTCTTTACCGAAGAAGAGTTCCAGTTTATTTTAAAGGCTGTTGCTTTTGTGGCACAGTATGGTATGTACTTCTTACCTCTATATCGGTTTGACCTTTCCACCGGCAACTGGATAGCTAAGGATTGGGAATATCCCCTACCTTCTTTCGGAATTCCTTCTATCTTAGATCAAGAGCCCTTAGAAGAATCCTCTATGCCTTCAGACGAAAAGCCGTTAACCGAAGAGGAACGAGCCCAGTACTATACCCAGTATTTAGAGGAAGCCACCCGAAAAGCTGAGGAGCTGAAAGCCACTTTTACACCGGATATTTTACAAACTACCGAGCGGGATTTGATTCCTTTTCTGTATTGCCCGGTCTCGCGGTAGGGGCAAGTAACCGATAGGAGGTAGATTCCATCCAAACCCTTAGCCTTGACAACCTGTTCATCGAGTAAGGGGTAAAGAATAACGAAGCATTATTTCCCTACCCTTTCCTTCGGTCACCTGTATAGGCACCTCAATGCGCCTGCGATCGATGTAACAAATACCTTCTCCCTCTTCTGAGCAGTAGGCAATGGCAGCCTCTATTACCACTTCTCCTGTTCCCCGACGAAACTCAAAAGGAATCCGAATAGGAAATGATGGAGCTTGCAGGCTAAGAGGAGAGGCTCCTAGAAATCGAGCTGCCTCCCCTGTACTCTGGATAGTCAAAGTAGAAAACGCCTCGGCAGAAGGTTTGTACCCTTTGGGTAACTCTGCCAATAGAGATAGTTCCCCCCTTCCCGAGGACACTTCCTGCACCCGGAATCGGATGGGGGGTGTAGGCTGAGAAAACAATAATTCCGAACCTGGAAACGTTGCTCCGGGCTGAAATTGAACGGGTATAGGTATAAAAGCCCTTTGTGACTTTGTGGATCGGGGAATTACCCTACTCTGTGAGGCGGGTGGTTCTTTAATAAAAAGGGTATGTACAGTACCATTCAATAGATCTATCCATCGGATAACATGATTATTGGTGTCAGCCACATACAACCGGTTCCCCCGAGCATCCAGACCACCCGGTTCATCCCATCGGGCATCCTGTCCATCCTTAAACCCGGCATCTACTCCCGATAGAGTTATTACCTCCGCACTGTTAGGATCGATTACCCGAATACGATGGTTATAGGTATCTGAGACATACACTTTTCCATTATGGAATCTGACTCCTAAGGGATGCTGAAAGCGAGCTTCGGTTCCCACCGCATCCACCGCTCCAAAATCGAAGAGACTGTTCCCGCTCCCTGCTAAGGTTCCTACCCGAGAATCTTTTAATTCCACATATCGGATAGAGCTTCCCTCCGAATCAGCAAAGTACAACCTACCCCTCGGGTCCAAGGAAAGGCCACTCGGCTGGGCTAGTTCTGCCTCTAAAGAAGGACCATCCGTGTATCCCTCGGCTCCTGAACCTGAAAAGGGCAAAAGTTCCCGGGAGCTTAGGTTCATAACCCATAGCTGGTGGCTCCCTGCCATGGCTATGTATAAAGTATTACCGGCGAGTTCTAAATCCCAGGGAGAAGAAAGGGGAAGATTAGGCCCTTGACCCGGAACAGGGGGGTATTCTACCGATTGTTTGCCCGTTCCGGCTAGCGTACTAACCTGACCTGTCTTAAAGTTGATTTTTCTTATGGCATGGTTTCCTGTATCTGCTACGTACACGGTGTTTCCATCTGGAGATACCGCCATTCCCTGAGGATTACGAAACTCAGCAATTTGAAAGCTCCCGTCCCGAAACCCTGCCCCCCCCGAACCTACCCGCGCTAGTATGTTCCCTGTTTCAATATCGATCCGAAGTATACGGTTATTTCCCGAATCAGCCACATACAGTCTATTTCCACTGGGATCTACGCGTACCTTTCCTGGAAAGGTTAGAAGGGTGGGAGACCGTGTTTCCGGCTTAAGGAAAATAGGTTTCCAAGGTCGGGTATCCAGCACCCCCTTTGCAGTAAACTCTTCTTTTAAAGACTGGATGATCTCTTTAAACTGGGGATAAAATCCCTCACCCATGGTAGCTGCAGAAACTTTTCCTGCTGGGTCTACTAACACTAAGGTAGGCCAGGCTTGAGGGCCCCACAATTGCCAGATTTCAAATTCCGGATCGTTTACCACCGGATAGGTTATACCATAACGAAGCAGAATATTCCGAAGACTTTGCAATCGTCCCTCGTTAGCAAACTTGGCCGAATGAATTCCAATTACCACTAGCTCGTTGGGATATTCTTCCTGGAGTTGTTTTATATAAGGGATATTGTGCATACAGTTAATGCACCCATAGGTCCAGAAATCCAATAGAACAATCTTGCCTTTCAGCTTAGAAAACTGTAGCGGCTCCTTTACATTCAACCAGTTCATCCCCTCGGGAAACTCAGGGGCAGGGATAACTCCTGCATAGGATCGACGGGATGAAGGAGCTTGGGTAGCTTCTGGTTTCATCTGGGGGGAGCCGGTTGTGCCTTGGTTTGGCCTAGAAGTTTCCATAGTTTCGGCTGATTTAGTAGATTCGGATGTTTTAGGGGACTCTACATGGCTAGGAAGCTCTGCAGGCTTCTCCTTGTTCCCAAACGCATAGGTAAAGGAAGAAAGTAGGAACAGAATAAGGAAAAAATTCAGTATTGTTTTACGGCGTCTTCTCAAGGGTAAAATGTCTTTTGTTTGTATTGCTATCATACATATAATATGACTATTTTTATTAGAATCTGGCAAATTTTATTTTGATTAGGGAATTTAAACACAGTTTATATTGCAGTCATCGTTTTTATGCCAGATACGAGCTCATACTTTGATTTATCAAAACAGATAAATACGTATTTAACCTGGATTCCGTCCGTGTTCCGCAGAAAAACTGAGCAATAAACACTATTAAGGGCCAAAAGCAGGCCCGTACTCTTAGGGATAATCGGTATTGAGCCTCAAAACGTAATTATCTCGTACCCTTCTTCAATGTATCGAGCCATAGAAGGATGACCCTTCATGTCGGTTCCAAAGGGGAGTTTTTGTGCTTCTATGGCGGGCAAAACCCCCATTTTGTAGGCACAAGCACGGCATACACAATCAATTAAGCCACTATCCCGAACCTGTATATATAATTCATGAAAATCCGCTCCCTCCATAGCAAGTTCTGCTGCTGCTTTGGTTGCGGCTCCTTCAATAATAATGGCCACGTCCATACCCCGTTCCCGCATATCCATACCATTTAACAGGACATGAACAAAACACATAGGTTCTCCCCGGAAAGCAAACAACGCTATCTTTTTCATACCCTTCCACTATAGAAGGTTATATTGCCTATTGCAAGAAAAAGATGAACCCTCGCCTTTTCTGCACAAATATGGTATAAAACTCTTAGAGTAAAAAAGATCTTCATGTAAGGAGTTTGTATGAATCTGGTCTGCCTCGATCTAGAAGGAGTGCTTGTACCGGAAATCTGGATTTCCTTCTCTAAAGCCACAGGAATCGAGGAACTGCGCTTAACTACCCGGGATATACCTGATTATGATGTACTAATGAGAAGACGGATTGCGATCCTTTCCCAACATGGATTAAAACTTTCTGATATTCAGAAAGTAATTGCCACAATGGATCCTTTACCCGGAGCAAAGGCTTTTCTCGATTCTCTTCGGGAAACTACGCAGGTTATTATCCTTTCGGATACGTTTGATCAATTTGCCAAACCATTAATGCAAAAGTTAGGATGGCCTACCCTCTTCTGCAACACTTTGGTTATTGGAGAAGATGGTACGGTTGTCGATTATCAACTCCGCCAGAAAGATGGAAAGAAGAAAGCGGTAATTGGCTTAAAATCTCTCGGTTTCTACATTCAAGCAGTGGGAGACTCGTACAACGATATTTCTATGCTACAAACTGCAGATAAGGGCTACCTCTTCCGGCCACCTGCTCAAATCGTGCAAGAGTTTCCGGATCTACCAATAGCAGAAGATTACAAGACTTTGTGGAACCTCTTAACCTCGGATATGCACTGGCCTTCTAGCTCAAAGCTTGGTGCCAATACAATAGGAAGTATTTCTAAAATCGGTTAAGGTTTAAAGCGCGGATGCAAAATTAACATGTACACCTCCGGCATTCCTGTATACTCTTTTAGGATAATTACTTAAAAAGCCGAACGCCTGATGGATCAGGAGGAATAGGGTTGCGGAGAGCTTTTCCGAAGTTTTGGGGGAAATTTACTTGAACTGCATTACGCCTTGTTGGCAGTGTAAACAGGTGCTCCTAAGGCCTTTGGGTAGGGGTAAAAATACCCTATCAAGTTGTGCGGTAAAGGGCGACCCGGATAGGTCAAAGCAGAATGGATATCCGTAAGAGCTCTAAAAACCATCAACTAAACCCATGCCTAGTGAAGAAAAACTTGTGCCTGAATACTCAAAAACTTTCGATACGCTTCCCCGTAGGAGTCTCCGCGAGTATAGAGAAAAATACTATTTTCTTTTAAACTCCCGGAGCTATCCCGGTATTGAACAATGGGTTGTTCAATTACCCCCCGGATGGTCTCTTTTGGAACTTCCCGCTGCAGCAAATATTGAGCAAAGGATAACTGCTCGCAGGGAATGTGTTTCCCGCCTGGGGCATAAAGATAGTCTCGGCCGTCCAATATTTGCTCAAAGGGACCTTTAGAGTAGTGAAGTAGCCGATTTACCGGCACCCCCTCTGGGAGCACCTTTGCATCTCGAAGAGCAGCTTCCATATCCTGGAATATAACCTCAAACTGGCTATATCCTAAGGAAGTACGAAAAAGCATTACCGCAATGTCTGTGCCTCTTTCGTGTTTCTGAAGGATAGCTGGAATATCATAGTTAACAATAAAAAGGTCTTTGTACCGTTTAATCGTTTGTCCATTGATGGATAACACATCTTCCTGAGGAACCCAAAGCCGGAATAATTGTTCGGGCGTCCAGGAGAGAAGGCGCAAAGCTTCGAAAGCGCCAACTACTTTACATTTGCCAAAAGGACATTGAAAGTATGTCTCAAACTCTCTTTGCATACACGGGGTAAAAAGCTTGCCCCCTAGTACCGCAAACTTAAACTGCGTTAAATAGTGCTTTTCAATAATATGATGCTCTAGGATAAACTCTCCAGGAATGTTAGCGAGGTAAACAAAAAAAATCCTGTGTTTGTATTCCGGATTCTTTTGAATAACCTTAAGGATGATACTTTCCACTAAGTATCCATTGGACTCCGGCCGTAAATACACAAAAATGTCCTCTGTGGAAGAATCCACCGAAGAGCCTGGATAGGGTATAAGGATCGTGGGTAGCCCGTTATCATCCCGCATACTCTTATTATCGAGGGATAGGGCGGAAAAGGCAATAAATTCCACCCATATTCTTACGTTAATCGAGCGAGGAACGAATTAGACCTGTTTACAGGAGCAGTTTATGGGAGAATGCCCATCCATCTCGGGGAGGAAGGAGCAATGGAGGGCTAAACTCTATAGTTTTTACAAGTACTATGAACAGCTTCAATGACAAACATCTACAGAACCTTCTCCACCGCCTGTATAACCTTCTCGTTTAAAGGATCTGTGCTTGAGCCAAAACGTTCTACAATAGTCCCATCCCGGCCTATTAGAAATTTATTAAAATTCCAGGTTATACTTCCGCTGAATTTGGGATTTGTTTTTTTGTCTGTTAAAAACTGATACAAGGGGGCAATATCTTTTCCTCGCACGGATATTTTCGAAAACATGGGAAAGGTAACTCCATAGTTCAGGGTGCAAAACTCCTTTATTTCTTCATTCGTGCCGGGTTCCTGACCAAGAAAATTATTCGCCGGGAACCCTAAAACTACAAAACCTTTATCTTTGTATCGCCGGTATAATTCTTCTAAGCTAGCATACTGGGGAGTAAACCCGCATTTACTAGCTACATTTACAATTAAAAGCACTTTTCCTTCAAACGACCGAAGGGATACATCCTTTCCATCGATATCCTTCATGGTAAAATCATATATGCTCATCCTAGTCCCCCTGCTCTGGGCTTCTATTCCTGCCTGGAAGTGGGCAAGCAAGCCGCCCAGTACGGTTAGCAAAACTATATATTTACGGGTATTTGATTTCATACTTCACTCTCCTTCTAGGTTTTATATGAGTAAAATAATAAGGTTAATCCCGGAAGGAAATAGGGCGGAGAAATAGGATAAAAACATAAAAGCTCCCTGGAGAATTCTTCAAAGCGCCGATAGGCATCGTCTACATCGGGGCTCCAAGTATTATTTTTACTTAGATTATTTTCCCTATCAAAGCAGTTAATGGTAAAGTACCTTCAAGACCACACAGTATTACTTCGAGTTTTATGAAGGGGATCGACTTTCTCGTACTCTTTCCGGGCACTTAAGAAAAAATAGAAATACAACCCAAATAGCACCAAAACTATTCCGAGAGCTAAAAGATCAAAACAAGATAAGGAAATACCCAACAACTTCACAGGTGATTTTTCCATATTTCCAAAATAAAACACCGTGTTTAATAGGATAAGGGCAAGCCGAAGCTCTGTAGGTCCGAATCCCCCGTACGATATTTTAAATACTTCTTTTAGGTACGTATTGATGTAGGTAAATATACAGAGCAGAAAGTAGCCAGTAAGAAGAAGGAGGGCTACAGAAAAGGATACAAAGGGAGACATCCCTGCCCCTACTCCAATAACTAGAGCAGTCAGGGCATCCATATTATGATCCATAAAAAAACCATAGCTAGGACGCTGGATTTTCCTCACCCGTGCAAGGGTTCCATCCAAACTATCCCCTAACCAATTCACTACAAAGCCTAATGAAGCTATCCACAGATATGCTTTGCTCCAATTGGTTAAAACATAAGCTGAGCCCGCCATAAGGGATCCAACAAATCCAAACCAGGTAAGGTGATCAGGTAGAATTTTTGTCGGCAATCGCCTTGCACACCCTTCTAAAAATCGTTTC
>JBDNDI010000049.1:0-11727 GCA_046719195.1 Spirochaetales bacterium
AGACTATATAGAACTATCCCTGATTGGGTGTATCCAGAGCATCAAGAGGAGTTTGATCCCATTTTAATTGCCAATGATCTGTTAAGCATACAGACTACCATGTGGAATTATGTGGGAATTATCCGTACAAAAAAACGACTTTTGCGGGCTCTTTCTGATTTAAACTATCTGCATCATAGGATAGAACAGTTCTACAAAGAAGCTCGAATTACCCGGGAACTACTAGAATTAAGAAACGCAGTGCTCACTGCTTTGGCAATTACCCGTGCCGCTTTACGAAACGAAAAGTCTATAGGATGTCATTATCGGGAAGCATAGTTTGACAGAGATTTGTTTTTTTGTATAATACCTTCCCGTATGGGAACTAGGGTGCGAGTGCTGGCTCCCGCAAAGGTGAACCTTCACCTAGAAGTATACCCCCAACGGGAGGATGGTTACCACCCTATTATTTCCCTTTTCCAATCCATCTGTTGGTACGATGAATTGGAGTTTTGCTCTTTGAAAACAAACCATGCTTGTGAAATAGTGGGAAATCTCTCCATCCCTTTGGAAGAGAATCTAATATACAAAGGTGTAAACCTATTTAAAAGATATACGGGCTATTCGAAACTAGGGGTTAAAGTAAAGGTTGAAAAGTCTATTCCTTTGGGTGCCGGGCTAGGAGGGGGGTCTTCTAATGCAGCAGCAACCCTTTTAGCTATGAATACCTTATTGGGAAATCCATTGTCTTCTGGAGAGCTTACAAAACTAGGAGAAGAATTGGGAAGTGACGTTCCATTCTTTTGTAAAGCTAGTACAGCAATCGTGGGTGGCAGAGGAGAAGTAGTGTTTCCTATTGTAGGTCGGTATAATTACTGGGTATTGGTGGTTGTTCCGTCTTTCTCTGTTTCCACACGAGAAGCCTATCAATGGCTAGATCAGGAACTTGCATATACATCCCTGCAAGACCGAAAAGAAACCAAAGTCGATAGCGAAACCTTTCTTATGGGTAAAGAGACTGTTTTATCTTTCTCGTTGCAAAAGCCGGCTTCAAAGTGGGATTTCTACAATGCCTTTCAGAAGGTTTTGGAAAAAAGGTATCCTGTGTATACAGATATCCGGAATAGGTTAGAAGACAGCGGTGCCTGTTTTATCTCTCTTTCAGGAAGTGGATCTAGCATATATGGCGTATTTGAAGAAGAAGCGAGGGCAAACAAAGCTAAAGAGATTTTGGAAAAACAGTTTCCCCTTACTAAATTAACGATTCCTCTTGAAAGGAGGCCAATCCCCATATTAGAATAGCCTTGCGAGGTAAGCTTAAACAAAGGAGTCCTTCAATGCAAATCACAGACATCCGGATTCGGAAGGTGAGTACAGAAGGTAAGTTGAAGGCCTACGTTACGGTCACCTTCGACAACTGTTTCGTGGTGCACAATGTAAAAGTAATTGAGGGTAAAACAGGAATATTCATTGCTATGCCCAGCCGGAAAACAAAAACAGGAGACTATAAAGATGTTGCCCATCCTATTAACTCCGAATTCCGGAACGAATTGCAGAAAAGGATTCTCACTGCCTATTCCAAGTTAGGAAGTGAGGCAGAAACTACCGAGGCAGAACCCGAAGATCGGTAGTATAGCCCTTACACAATTTTTTTGGGACGTCGGCAAGCGGTTAAGCCTCCGGGTTTTGATCCCGGCATGCGTAGGTTCGAATCCTACCGTCCCAGATACAATAAAATATGTAGAAGGAGAACGTCGTGGAAAAGGTTGCATTTAACGCGCTAGAGCGTAAAGACTTAAAAAAGAGTGCTACTCGCCGGTTACGGAAAGAAGGGAAGATACCGGGTATTGTGTATGGGTATTTTGGCACTTTACCCATTGCAGTAGATGCCCATGATTTTCGCGCTCAGTTTCACCATATTTCCGAAAACACTCTTATTAATCTAACGGTGGGAGACAAGCAGTACGAAGTGCTTATCAAAGAATATCAGATGAACGCTTTGAAGGGCAGGATTGAACACCTGGACTTTCTGGCGGTGCAAAAGGACAAGACAGTACGCACCCACATTCCTATTCAGCTTGTAGGGTCTGCAAAAGGTGTTCGGGAAGGAGGAATCCTAGAAGTTCAGCTTCATTCTATCGAAATTGAATGTCTGCCTTCTTCTTTACCTTCCCAGATTACAGTTGATATATCTCATCTAGAAGGGGGGCATGCCCTTCATGTAAAAGATTTATCCATTCCTCCCGATGTAAAGGTGCTTACCAACGCAGATCAGGTCGTAGCCTCAGTTGTACATGCCCGTGGCGAAGTGGCTGCTCAGGCAGTACAAGCACCGACTGCAGAAGCAGCTTCTGCAGAAAGTTCCCCAAAGCAAGCGGATGTTACTAAATCCGGAGAGAAGTAGGAGTTCCCTCTGGACCTTTTGGTTCTAGGGTTAGGGAATCCAGGAGCAACGTATAAAAATACCCGGCACAATGCTGGCTTCTGGGTAGTGGAACAGCTAAGTTCTAGCTTACAAATACCCCTTAAAAAACCGACGCTAAAAGCTTACCAGATAGGAAGAGGACGTATAGGGGAACATACGTTAGTACTAGCCAAGCCGTTAACCTATATGAATCGTTCCGGAGAAGTCGTTCCAAGCCTGCTTAGCTACACCAACCTTTCCCTTTCTGCTCTTTTAGTGGTATGTGATACCCTGGATTTACCTGCTGGGATAATTCGTCTTCGGAGAAAAGGTTCGTCAGCTGGGCATAATGGTTTAAAGTCTATCATCGCTACTGTAGGGTCGGGAAACTTTATGCGCTTGTACATGGGCATTGGCCGACCCAAGGAGCCTGTTCCCATTCCCTCCTATGTTTTAAGCCCTCCTACAGGAGAAGAAAAAGTTATATTAGAACAAGCTATTCTAAAAGCTGAAAAAGCGATTCTTGGTATATTAGAAAAAGGGCTAGAAGCGGTAATGAATGAAATCAACAAACGGGGATAATCCGATTTTAAAAAAAATTAAGGTGTTTTTCCAGCAATACCCTATTGCTGAGGGAGCCGGTGTACTTGTTGCGGTTTCTGGAGGTATTGATAGCACGGCTTTAGCCTTAGCCATGCAATCTGTATCTCAGGAACTAAAGGTAAGGCTTACACTAGGGTATTTCAATCACCGATTAAGGTCTCCTCAGGAGGAAGAGGAGGAACTTCGGTTTGTTACTACTTTAAGCGAGCAATTATCAGTTCCCTTAATAATAGGACAAGCGGAAAGAAACCATCTTAGGCACCGGGCTAAAAAGGAAAAGAGAAGTTTAGAAGAGGTGGCCCGGGAGGAACGGTATCGATTTCTTTATTCGGTAGCTACGAAAGAGAACCTGAACTATATATTGCTAGGACATACAGCTACGGATAATCTAGAAACTCAGATTATTCGTTTCTTTCAGGGATCCTCTCCCGCAGGGCTAAAAGGAATCCCTCCCCAGAATAAATTAGTTTTAAGGCCTTTCCTCCAGGTAACCCGAAGGGAAATCCTCCATTTTTTAAAAAAACAGAACGTGCAACCCTTAGTGGATAGCTCGAATACTCATACCCAGTTTCTTCGTAATGCCGTACGCCATCGTATAGTTCCCGTCCTAGAGGAGGTATTTCCAGGGTATGCTACGGCTCTATCCCGGTTCCGGAAAAAAATGCAATGGATAGATGAATTTCTGCAAAAAGAAACTCTCCAAAGAAATCCCTGGGTAAAGATAGATAAAGGGTGGAAATGTAAGGTAGAGGATTTCGTAAACCTTCCACCTATTTTACGGCTGTATACCCTTTACCGTATCTATGATGCTTCAGTACCTAAAGGGGAAAAACGTTTTCCTTTTCAATTCCTGGAAACCCTTCTCGTAGGAAAGCATTTAAGTCTTAAAAATAAAAAAATCTGGGAAACTAAGGGAATTCGAATTCGGTTAGAAAGTGGCTATCTCTATTGGGAATCGAATATTGTCCAGGACAAGAAAAAAGGGTATCTTTATCTGATAGAAGGGACAGATAGTATTTTGTTAGGGGGAATGTTTACGGTAGCAGTACGGTTTCAGGCTAGAAGGGAAAAAGATTCCATTTCTACCGAAACTGCAAAAGGAATATGGATGGCAAAATCTGCCTATAGTACACTTTTTTTAAGATCACCCCGACCAGGGGATACCCTATCCTTACCCTCAGGCAGGAAAAGGGTTCGGGACCTCCTAAAGAAAATAGGCGTTTCCAAACAAGATAGGGATCTTATACCGATACTACAAGGAGACGGAGAGATTTTAGCCTTATTCCCTTGTACGGCTACCCAATCCTCTATCTATTCAGAAACTCTTGTCACTTCTTCCTTGGAGATACCCAAGGTATTAGATTTAATTGAAATAGAAATTACTAAACAGGTAGGTGTAGAAGTCCGTGAATAATCAGAACAATTCTAATGACCCTAAGAATCAACCACCGGTACGATTCAACTTTAACAACAACAGGTTTGCTTTGATGTTTCTTGTTATCCTCATGAGTCTATTTGTAATATTCTTCTTCTTTAGTGATAAATCTGTAACTACCGAAATACCTTACTCGGTATTTCTTAGCTATGTAGAACAAGGGGAAGTAGAATCCATTAAAATTATCGACCAAAGCGAGATTCAGGGTACGTTAAAAGGCCGAGGGGGAGAATCTACCCTATTCAAAACGAGTATACCGTATTTCGACAACGAGCTTATTCCCTTGCTACGAACTAAAGGGGTACGCATTTCTGGTGGACAACGTAGCGTTTCTCCTTTACGGGTGGTACTAGAGTTTATGCCCTGGTTTATCGGATTTTTCTTTATCTGGTTTATGTTTCGGCAGATCCAGGGGGGAGGGAATAAAGCCTTTTCTTTTGGAAAAAGCAGGGCCAAGCTTTACATTGATAACGGCAAAAAAGTAACGTTTGCCGATGTGGCAGGCCAAAAAGAAGCGAAATACGAATTGCAGGAAGTTGTAGAATTTTTAAAAAATCCTAGTAAATACACGAAAATGGGGGCAAAAATCCCTAAAGGTGTGCTCCTCGTAGGTATGCCCGGCACAGGTAAAACCTTATTGGCTAAAGCTTGTGCAGGGGAGGCGAATGTGGCTTTCTTCCATATGTCCGGTTCAGATTTCGTAGAAATGTTTGTAGGAGTAGGGGCTAGTCGGGTACGGGATCTGTTTGAGCAAGGCAGAAGACATGCTCCTTGTATTTTGTTTATCGATGAGCTAGATGCGGTAGGTCGGACCCGTGGTGCGGGGTATGGCGGAGGCCATGATGAACGGGAACAAACCCTAAACCAGATGTTAGTGGAAATGGATGGTTTTGATACAAAAGATGGAGTAATTATTTTGGCTGCTACTAACCGTCCTGATGTATTGGACCCTGCTTTGTTAAGACCTGGCCGTTTTGACCGTCAGGTAGTGGTAGACATGCCGGATATTAAAGAAAGGGAAGAAATTTTAAAAATTCATTGTTCCCGTATCCCTCTAGGACAAGGAGTAGACCTTGGCAAGATTGCTCGAGCGACTCCCGGAACTTCAGGGGCAGATTTAGCTAATCTTGTGAATGAGGCGGCTTTATTTGCTGCGAGAAAAAACAAAACTACCGTCGATATGGAGGATTTTGAAGAAGCACGGGATAAAATTCTATTGGGAGTAGCTCGGAAGTCTAGAGTCATTCTTCCCAAAGAAAAGAGAATGACGGCCATTCATGAATCAGGCCATGCTTTACCTCATTATTATTTAAAGCACACAGATCCCTTGCATAAGGTTACTATAATTCCTAGAGGAAGGGCGTTAGGCTTGTCTCTATCCTTGCCTGAAACCGATACCTACTCTAGAAGCAAGAGTTGGTTAGAAGACCGAATAAAGATTATGCTCGGAGGATATGCGGCAGAAAAAATAGTTTACAATGATACTTCCACTGGAACAAAGAACGATATAGAGCAAGCAACAGAAATTGCTCGAAGAATGGTATGTGAATGGGGTATGAGTCCCGAACTAGGTCCGGTAGCCTATGGCCAAGAAGATGAACCAATTTTTCTAGGAAAAGAAATTGCCCGGCATAAAGATTATTCTGAAGAAACCGCTCGGCGAATCGATGCAGCCGTTCGATCGATTATTACCAATGCCTTAAACGAAGTCGAACAGTTGTTGTTAGAGCATAAAGATGAATTGCTTCTGTTAGCAGATACCTTAGTTGAAAGGGAAACTTTGGATGACGAAGAGATACGAATGTTACTCGGTCTTCCCAAACGGCAAAGTGCCTCAGAAGAAGAAGTAGTAGGGAAAGAAAAACAACCAGCCCAAGTACAGGTATGAAATTTGCACCTCTTATCCTTCTATTTGGGCTACCTTTCTTCCCCTCTATCGGATGGGCGCAGAATCTAGATGTTAGGCCTATTGAAGATCTTATTCGTACAGGACAACATCAGGCAGCCCTGGAATTTCTAGAGGCTTTACTCGTCCAGGTACCTGATTCATCTGATCTTTTATACTTAAAGAGCACCCTTTTAAAGGGTGAAGTAGATTCTTTACATAAGGCAATACAGTTCAACAATTGGAAAGCCTATAAAGATACCCAGGCAAGATTTCTTTTAGCTGAGAGGTACCTGTTAAAAGGCGAAGCTGATCGGTGTTTGAGGGTTTTAAACGATTCTCCTAAAGAGGTAGAAGCCTTACCGGAGTATTGGTACTTTTTTGCAAAAGGAACCTATTTAGAAGGCAATAGAACTAGGGCTTTAGGAATCTTAGAGAAAGGAATTCAACTTTTTCCTAGAGATCCGAGGTTATTAACTCTGTATTTTCGATACAAGGGGCACTTAAGTCCGGGCGATTCCCAATTATGGGAGATGGTAGATATTCAAAGTTCCTATTACTTAGAAGCTCTGGCCGAGTTTATTTTTCTCCTGCCTCCGGGAAATTATAAAAAAGAGTTAACCAAAGTCTACTATGACAAAGGGGGGAAAGATCCGAAAGTTCTCTACTCACTCCTGCTTTTAGAAGAAAATGAGGCATCCTTCGTTACTGTATGGCAGGACTTTCGAGCTTTAGGGGGGCTAGGTCGAATAGATCTATGGGAAGGTTTATTTGCGCAGTTTACCCAAGGTCCTATTTATAATCATTTAATTAAAGAATTAGCCGGATATTCCGGTTGGATAGAGAAAGATGCACAGTATGATGGTGTTGTAGAAGAACGAAGAAAAATCCAAGAAGGTAAAATTACATCTCTTCTTATGGATTTTGACCAAGATGGTAGTTGGGACTTGGAAATCGACTTTATGGGAAATGTACCTCAGCATATACGAGTCCGAAGAAAAGGCTGGGTACATATCTATTTTTTAGAATACCCACGGGTTGAAAAGATAGTCTTTCAAGACGAGGAAATAGAACAGGAGTATGTATACGGCTGGCCTCCCTTTCTTTGGGAAGATGGACCTTTGCGGTTTGAAAAGGAGCCTGTAGCTATTTCTCCTTTACATTCTAATTCCATCGAAAGATTTTTCACCTTAACCTTTAAGCAAGGGAATCCTAATCTAAAAATAGAAAAATATACGAAAACCGGAAGAATAAGAAAATATTTGTACTCCGAAGGAAAGCTTGTTTCCTTTTTGGAAGAAGAGCCCATACGCGCGGGAGAGGTGCGTCGAAAAAAAATTACCTTCCAGGACGGTGTTCCCCTAACAGGCTTAATAGACCTAGATGGAGACGGCATTTCCGATCTGAGGATTGTGTATTCTTCGAAAGTAGGAAATGTTGAATATGTAGAATTCCTTGTAAGAGAAAAGACAGTATTTCGGGAATCTTTACCTCAAGGATGGAGAGAATGGGACTTTAACGGAGATGGTAAAATTGATGCGCGAGAATACCAACTAGGGAAAGGACGAAAAAGAATTGAGTATTCCCCTATGTTGGAGGGAATTTTTGATATTCAGCAGTGGGTGGAGGTTCGATGAAAAGATCGTTACTTGGTTTAGGGGTTTTAATTGTCTTTTTTTCTACCGCGTGTAAAACTACCCCCACCTTACCCCCTTCCCGCACTCTAGAAGAAATAACCCTATCAGAAATTGAACAGTTAATATTCAAGGAACAGCCTACTCTAGCCTTACAATGGATTTTAGCTTTACGGAATACTTCTTCAGTGCCTAGAATAGAGTATCAACAGTTGGAACGATTAGAAACCGAGGCAAAAACCAAGCTGATTGAACAATTCCATCAATCCATAGAATCTTCGGATTATCTTCGCGCCCTTTCTTTGTACCGATCTTTCAGAACCGTGTATGGAGCAAGAGATTTAGAGAATTATTCCAAAGATCGGATATTATTTCTATTGGCAGAGGAAGAAAAAAATAAAGGTAACCTTGTATTAGCTCTTTCGTATTTTCGAAGCATAAAGGACTATCAGTCGATAGGAGATGAGGCTCTATTAGCTTACGCTCGCATAGCTCTGGATTTAAATAATTTGATTGCAAGCAAAAATATCCTCTCGGTTCTTACCAATCGAGGTAGTTCCCTTCCTCCCGATATAGTGGAACTCTCCCATAGAAAGATTCCTCTTGCAGAATATCTTGGGGGAACCATGACGATCTGGGTAAACCGGGGTATTCGAATAGATAGGGGAATAGGTATTCCTGACAGGGTTATCGGTAGTGGTTTTTATATTGATCCTAGGGGGTACCTATTAACGAATTACCATGTAATTCAGAGCGAAGTGGACCCTGAGTATGAAGGGTACTCAAGGCTCTTTATTCGGCCTTCCGGTCGAACGGATGAACGCATTCCGGCAAAAGTTGTTGGATACGATAAAATCTTCGATATTGCTTTACTAAAGGTAGAAACAAAGCCTCCGTTCCTATTTGGTATGACGGACATACAAGAATTGAAAGTTGGATCGAGAATTTATGCCCTAGGTTCACCGGGAGGATTAGAAAATACCATTACTTCTGGAATTATTTCTGCAGTAGGCAGGAGGTTTTTTCAATTAGGCGATGCCATGCAGATGGACGTTCCGGTGAATCCGGGAAGTAGCGGAGGCCCTTTAATCGATGAAGATGGAAGACTTGTTGGTATAGTGTTTGCCGGAATCGAACAATTTCAGGGAGTAAATTTTGCTATTCCCGCTTTTTGGATTCAGAAAATTTTGCCCCAGTTGTATAAACCGGGAGAAGTCGCGCATACTTGGTTAGGAGTTTCGGTGCGGGAGACAAAAGAGGGCTTAGAAATACTCTATGTGGCTAGAGGGTCGCCCGCCCATATGGTAGGGATTCAAAGGGGAGATCGAATTATATACATTGAGGATATTCCGATCCAAAAAGTGCAGGAGGCCCAATCCTTGTTATTATCTTTGCCTGAAGGAACTTTGGTAAAAGTAGGGATTTCCCGGGGGGAAGAGAAAAAAACTTTTGTGCTTGCTTTAGCCAAAAGGCCCTATAGTCCCTTAGAAAATGTAATTGATTTTGAAGCTAAAGAAGAATTATTTGCTCCTTTATTCGGTTTTACTGCTCGCAGTTTGGCTTCCGGTTTATTCTCCTCGGATTTTATTGTGGAACAGGTATATCCCGGTTCGGTAGCCGATGAAACAGGCATCTCTCAGCACGACCCCTTCACTTTACGAAACTGGATCGTGGATAAAAAAAGAAGGATTGTACTAATGCAGATTTCTATTAAACAGCGCAGATCAGGCTTTCTTGAGGGAAACATCCAAATAGGAGCTTTTCTCGAACAACCTAACTTTCTTTAACCCCACCTGATATAAGGATAATATTTTTTACAATTCCCTTGCAATCCTTATAACTCTTCTTTATTCTATCATAAAGAAGCATTATGCACTCAACAGAGAACCTACAGTATCCTACGGATATGGATCGAACTCCTAGAATTGCCATAGTGGAGGACGAAAACATAGTAGCTTTAGATATTAAACTTCACCTTCGAAAATTCGGATTTGAAGTTACGGGTATTTTTCCCTCAGGAGAGGACTTGCTTGCCTCTCTAGAAAGTGATCCATCTCCAGACCTAATCCTAATGGATATAAAACTGCAGGGCGGCCTAGACGGTATCGAGACCTCGCGTGTTGTTAAATCTCAATACGGTATTCCTGTTATTTTCCTAACCGCATTTACGGATGAAGCCACTTTGCAAAAAGCTAAAATTATTGAACCGTTTGGCTATATTATTAAACCTTTCGAAGAAAAAGAATTACGTACCACAATAATTATTGGATTGTATCGACACCATATGGAAAAAAAGCTGCGCCAGAGGGAGGAGCTTTTTTCCACAACTTTACGGAGTATTACGGATGGAGTTATAGTCTTGGGATCGAAAGATCAAATTGAATACATGAATCCTATTGCGGAGAATTTATTAAGCCAATCTTTCTCTAAACTGGAAGGGAAGAACTTTCGAGATGTTTCAACTTTGAAACCCATGGAATTAAAAATACCTACTTTGCGGTTTCAAAATCTTCACTCTATAGAAAGGGATGGAAAATCCCGGCAGGTAGAATTAAGATTTTCGCCTTTAATTAATGAAAAAGGGCAACGTACGGGAACGGTTCTTATCCTTCATGAAGTAACAGATAAAGTTGCCATGGAACGAACTTTGTATGAGAGGGATCAGCAATTACGACAAGCCCAGAAAATGGAAGCTGTGGGCAGATTAGCCGGTGGTATTGCCCATGATTTCAACAACCTCTTAACCATTATTATGGGATACGCTCGAATTCTATTGGAGGATACATCTCTTAGTCCTCAAGCCCGAACAAATGTAGAAGGAATCCAGCAGGCAGCTTCCCGATCTACCCACCTAACCAGGCAGCTCTTGACGTTCTCAAGACATCAATCCTTAGAGTACAAAATTATTAATTTAAATAACCATGTGCAAGAAATGGAAAAAATGATCCGGCGGTTAATGTCCGATGAGATTCGTATTGTCCTTTCATTAGAGGCGGATCCTGCAGAGGTGTATGCAGATCAGGGGCAGATAGAACAGGTTATAATAAACCTAGTGGTTAATGCCAAGGATTCGATTAACGGTCCAGGAACTATCTTTATCCAAACTGGAAATGTTTTAATAGAACCAGGATTTACCACCCTAACAGGCCCTTTAAAAGAAGGCCCTTATGTTACTTTAACTATACGCGACACAGGAAGTGGAATACCGGAACATATCCTCCCCAATATCTTTGAACCTTTCTTTTCTACCAAAGAAAAGGGTAAAGGTACTGGCTTAGGTCTATCTACTGTATATGGGATTGTAAAACAGAGTGAAGGTGGTATTACCGTAACAAGCACCTTAGGGCAAGGTTCCACCTTTACCGTGCTGCTCCCCCTAAGGAGTCCTACAACAAAAAAGGAACAATCTTCTCGACCTGTTACTTCTAATCTGCAGGGAACTGAAACCATCCTTATAGTGGAAGATGAAGAGTATATTCGCAATTTGTTATTTAAATTTCTTTCGCAATACGGTTACCATGTAATTGACACCTCTAATGCAGGAGAAGCTCTTTTAATGGGCGAAGAAGAAAAAGTCCATTTACTAATTTCCGATGTAATTCTACCCCGTATCAATGGGAGAAAATTGTTTGAACGATTTTTGCAAATACATCCAGAGGTAAAAGTTCTTTTCATCTCTGGATATCCGAAAAGCATATTATTGGAAAAGGACCTGATACGAGAGGAAGATCCTTTTTTACAAAAACCTTTTGACCTGCAAGCATTTTTACAAAATATGCGTAGAATC